>DUSX01000020.1 GCA_012842395.1 Bacillota bacterium | reverse complement strand
TCTTGCGCCAGTAGCGGACCCTTCCGGTGATGATGCTCTCCGTTATGACGAGATACCAGATCATCTGCGCCACGGAAAACCCCGCGATGGTCGGGCGGCCGGTCACCGAGTAGGTCGTGCGCCAGAGATGGACGAACACAAAGATGACGACCGCCATGAAGATCGTGCGCACCAGCGTATCGAGGAAGTACGTCGTGGCGTTCTCGACCGAGAGCGCGAGCACCGCGAGGTATTTGTTGGCAGATTGGAGGGCGCCCAGCACGATCGAGCCGCGCCCGCACCCGCGCCCGTGCCCGTGCCCGCGCTCGTGCCCGCGGCCATGGCCGCGGCCATGGCCACGCGCTGTCCAATGCAAGCCCTGCGCTTCTACGGAGCCACACCGTGTGATCATGGGGCACCACCCCCGTCCCCTGGCGGAGGGGCGCCATCCGGCCCATTGTACTTGCTTGTCGGAACGCGCAGCGCGGCCTTGCCCTCCGTTTCCCTGTCGTCCTTGCTCTCGCCCTTACCTTCGCCCTCGCCCTCGCCTCCGGTTACGGCCACAGTTGCAGTTGTAGTCCGAGTCACGGCTGCGGCAGGTGCAGGGGCAGGGGTGGGAGTTGAAGCCGCCTCTCGGTATATCGCGGCGATGATGTCCTCGAGCGGCGGGTCGGATATGTTCATGTCCACCACGTTGAATCGCTGAAGGATGAAGCTGACCACGCTCTCGATCCGCTGCTCCCTCGTGTCCACTTGTAGCTTCAGGCCGTACCCCTTCGCTTTCAGGACGCGCACTCCCGGCAGCGGAAGGTCCTCGTCACCGACGGGGGAGGCGAGCTTCAAGTCAACGACCTTGCTCTTGAGGTAGCTCCTCTTCAGCGTGGACGTGCTCTCATCGAGGATGAGCTCGCCGTGATTGATGACGATGACACGCCGGCAGAGCCCCTCGATGTCTCCGACATCGTGGGACGTCAGGAAAACCGTCGTTCCTTCCTCCTCGTTGACCTGCCTTATCAGCGTCCGGATGCTCTGGCGCGCCACGACGTCCAGCCCGATGGTGGGCTCATCCAGGAAAATGAGCTGCGGCCTGTGCAGGAGGGACGCCGCGATCTCGCACCGCATCCTTTGGCCGAGGGAGAGCTTGCGGACAGGGGTGCGCTGAAACTCCCCTATCTCGAATGTCTCGATGAGGTGGTCCCGCCGGGCCAGGTATTCCTTGCGATTGAGCTCGTATATCCTCGCCAGGAGGTCGAAGGTGTCCAGCGGGGGCAGGTGATACCAGAGCTGAGACTTCTGGCCGAAGACGGAGCCGATGTGAAAGGCCAGGCGTTCCCGCTCTCGCCATGGCGTAAACCCGAGGACGCTCGCCTCCCCGGATGTCGGGAAGAGTATTCCCGTAAGCATCTTGATGGTGGAGGACTTGCCCGCGCCGTTGGGGCCGATGAAGGCCACCGTTTCACCCTGGTTCACCGCGAACGAGATTCCCCGCACGGCACGAACATGCGATACCTGGGGCCTGAAGACGGAGCGGACGCTCGCCCGCAGCCCGGCCTCCCTTTGCCTGACGGCAAAGGTCTTCGTCAGATCCCTTACGGTGATCGCTCGTTCCACCTTTACCCCTCCCTCGCTGCGGGCGGCGGCGCGTGTTCGGGCCGCGCGCTGCCCTGCGCGTTGCTAGGCGGCCTGCCGCCGGGTGGACTCGTGGTCGCGCGGAGCGTCTGGCGCCCGGCCGGCGCCGCACCGCGTGCAGGTTTGAGCAGATTCTACCACAGGCCGCGCGATGCCTTCAAGCCGTGTGCGTGTGGCGGCGCGGCGTTCGGGGGCGTTCGGGTCGGGTGTCGCGGCAATCCGCGAGGCCAAGCCGCCAGGTAGCGTTGACCGTCCCGCGTTCATCTGGTAGAATCAGGTTACAAGGACGCGCACGCAGGCGTGGGGAGGCCAAGGCGGTGAGTGCTAGGAGAGGCTCCGATTCGTCGAGAGAAACGCGCTCCGCTGTAGACGTTGCGCCCTATGTAGCGGGCATAAAGCGAAGAGCGCGGCTGTGGGCCAAAGAATGCGAGAAAGCGCAGCGGGCAGCCATGGCGGATGCCAGAAGGATCGCTCTCCGCCTGACGGAAGCCGGTGCTACCCGGGTGATGCTTTTCGGGTCGCTCGCGCGCGGCGACGGTTTCACGCCCCTGAGCGACATCGACCTGGCCGTGGAGGGTATCGCTTGGTCCGATTACTGGCGCGTCTTCTCTGAGGTTTCCAAGCTGACCTCGTTTGGCGTCGACCTCGTTGTGCTTGAAGACACCTCGCCTGAGTTTCGCCGCCGAATCTATCTGGAGGGAGAGGACCTGTCGCATGGTTGTTGATGCGAGACAACTCCGAGTCCTGAAGGCGGAGATCCAAAGTGACCTCCGGGCGATCACGAGGCTCGACGAGGCGGTTGCAGAAGCTCGTCCCGCGGACCTGGAAAAAGAACCTCCCAAGGTCGTGCGAAGCGGATTGGCTCTGTACCTTCACCACTTTTAATCTTCTCGAGGCGGCCGCGCTGGAAACCGAAGGCGTTCGTCCGCCTGTGATCTCCTAGACCACACGCGTGGAACTTGAGAGGTACCGATCGTTCCGCCACATTGTTCGCCACGCTTATGAGAGGGAGTTCCTCTGGAAGTCGATGAAGGATCTCGTCGCGGACTACCCCGAGGTTAGCCGGCTCGTCCGAGCGGACGTTGAAACATTCCTGGCCGTCTTGGACCAGATGATCCGGCAGCTCGAAAGCGACGACGAAGCCTGACCGCTACAACGCCGCTGCGGGGTTTGCTTGGCGGGAAGCAAGCTCCTATCTCAGGGCGGGACCAGCCCGACGCTCGTGCCGCAAAAGTGCCCAACCCAGCGCCTGCGGTCTTCCGGGAAGGAAAACTATTGTTGCTGGCGAATACGCCATTGAACGAAGGCGTAACGCTACGAAACGCTGCGAAATGTTCGGAACGCTACTCGCGACTTGAGGCCAGGGCCCAGAGCACGGTTTCCGCGGGCCTGGTGCGCTGCGTGAGTGCGCGCCAATGCGCCAACGTCCAAGCGTAGGCTCCGAGGCGGGGTGAGACAGGGTGCCGGGAAGCACAACGTGCCGCTCGCGCCACGGGACGGGGATGGCAGCCGGCATGGCAGCGGGGTGAAAGGTATGTCAAGGAAGATCGTCGAATGCGTCCCGAATTTCAGCGAAGGGCGCAGGCCCGAGGTCGTGCGCGAGATCGTCGCGGCCGTCGAGAGCGTCCCTGGTGTGCAACTGCTCGATTACTCATCCGACTCCAACCACAACAGGTCGGTGCTGACGTTCATCGGCGAGCCCGCCCCGGTGAAGGAGGCGGCGTTCCGGGCTATCGCGAAAGCCGCGGAGCTCATCAACATGGAGGAGCACCGAGGAGAGCATCCGCGCATCGGCGCCACTGACGTGGTGCCGTTTGTGCCCGTCCTCGGCGTGACCATGGCTGACTGCGTTGCCCTCGCTCGCGAACTAGGCGCCGAGGTCGCCGAGAAGCTTCGCATCCCCGTGTACCTCTACGAGGAGGCCGCGACCCGCCCGGATCGGCGAAACCTCGCGGACATCAGAAGAGGCGAGTACGAGGGCCTGAAGAAAGAGATCCATCTGCCCGAGAGGCGCCCGGACTTCGGCGATCCTGTGATGCACCCGACCGCCGGGGCGACAGTCATCGGGGCGCGTGAGTTCCTCATTGCCTACAATATCAACCTCGGCACCCCGGACGTGTCCATCGCGAAGAAGATAGCCCGCGCCGTCCGAGCCTCGAGCGGCGGGCTCATGTACGTGAAGGCTCTCGGGATCAAGCTCGAAGACCGTAACCTGGCCCAGGTCTCCATGAACCTCACGAACTTCAAGAAAACGCCCATGCATGTGGTGTTCAACCTGGTGAAATCCGAGGCCGAGCGATACGGCGTCCCGATAGTCGGCAGCGAGATAGTGGGCCTCGTGCCGCTCGACGCCCTCCTCGCAGCCGCCGAGCATTACCTTCGCATCGAGAACTTCGGCCGCAAACAGGTCCTGGAGACCCGCGTGTGGGAATAGGGCGTTTCGAGATAGGGCGCGTGGGAATTAAGGTAGGAGGCTGCCGAAATGAAGATCCGGGCTGACCTCATCGTAGAGAACGCGAATGAGCTGGTGACCGTCGCGGGCGGCCCCCGCACGGGCAAGGCCATGCGCGAGCTGGGCGTCATCGAGAACGGCAGCGTGGCCGCGCTGGGCGATCGCATCGTCGCCGTGGGCACGTCCGCCGAGGTGAGGGCGCAGGTAGACCTCACCGCCGACGCTCAAGTGGTCGACGCCGCGGGAAAGGTGGTCCTGCCCGGGTTCGTCGATCCCCACACGCACCTTGTGTTCGCGGGCTCCCGGGTGCACGAGTTCATCCAGAGGGCCGAAGGCCGCTCGTACATGGACATACTGGCGTCCGGCGGGGGCATACTGTCCACGGTGAGAGCCACGCGGGCCACTCCCGCGTCCGAGCTCGTGGACGCTGCCTTGAGACGTCTGGACATGATGCTTTGTCACGGCACGACCACCGTGGAGGTGAAAAGCGGGTACGGGCTGTCTCCGGACGAGGAGCTGAAGTGCCTCCGCATCGCCAGGGAGCTCGCCGAGCGGCACCCGATGGATATCGGCGCTACTTTCCTGGGGGCACACGCGGTGCCGCCTGAATACCGCGGGGATGCCGATGGGTACGTGCTCCGCATCATCGAGGAAATGATCCCCCGGGTGGCTTCCGAAGGGCTCGCGGAGTTCTGCGATGTGTTCTGCGAGGAGGGGGTTTTCTCGATAGAACAGGCCCGCCGCATTCTCGAGGCGGGGAAGGCCGCCGGGCTTGCTCCCAAGCTGCATGCGGACGAGATCGCGCCCATGGGAGGCGCGGAGCTTGCCGCGGAGGTCGGCGCTGTGAGCGCGGACCACCTCCTGTGCGCGTCGCGCGCGGGAATTCGCCGGATGGCGGAGGCTGGCGTCGTGGCCACGTTGCTTCCCGCCACGTCGTTCACGCTTATGGTCGGGAAATACGCCGACGCGAGGGCCTTCATCGACGCGGGATGCGCCGTCGCCCTCGCCACGGACTTCAACCCCGGCACCTCGCCGACGCTCTCGATGCAGTTCGTGATGAACCTGGCTGCCGCCGGCATGAGGCTTCACCCGGCCGAGATCATATGCTCGTGCACTATCAACGCCGCGCATGCCGTGCGGCGCGCGGGCGAAGTGGGCAGCCTCGAGGTGGGCAAGATCGCCGACATCGTCGTCGCCGACGTGGACACGTACCTCAAATTGCCGTACCAGCTCGGGACGAACTTCGTAGACAAGGTGATAAAGCGCGGACAGCTCGTGGTGAGCGAGGGGAGGCGCGTCGTGTGAGGCTCACGGACCTCACTGTTAGGGGCTTCATCGACGAGGTCGCGGCAAGCTCGCCGACACCTGGCGGAGGGAGCGTCTCGGCGCTTGCGGCCGCCCTCGCCGCTGCCCTCGTGAGCATGGTGGGATCGCTTAGCCTCCGCAAACTCGCGGCCGGAGCGTCGGCCGACCGGTCGCCGGAACGGGCGCCCGCGCCGCGGGCCGCGATGGCCTCCGGGCCCGAACGGGTCCGGGCGGATACGGCAGCGATGGATCTTATCGAATCTGACATGACCATGGCCGTGGAGATCGCGGGCGACCTCAGGCGCCACTTCGAGAGGCTCGTGGACGAGGACGCCGCGGCGTTCGACGCCGTGATGGCCGCCTACCGGCTGCCCAAGTCCACCGATGAAGAGAGGGAGTCCCGCAGTGCTGCGATCCAAGAAGCTCTCAAGGAGGCGTGTCGGGTGCCTTCGGAGGTGGCGAAGGGCGCTGTGGAGGTGCTGCGCCTCTCTGACTTGGTGGCGAGGGAAGGTGCGCAAAGCGCGCTCTCGGATGCGGCCGTGGCCTGCCTTGCGGCCGATGCGGCCCTGCATGGGGCATACCTGAATGTCCTCATCAACCTCGGGTCCATCAAGGATCAAGCCTTGGTTGCGGCCATGCGTGAGGAGATGGCGAAGGCCGTGAAGTCTGGGGAGGCCATCCGCGACCAAGTCATGGCTCGGGTTCGCAAAGCCCTGGAGTGAGCGTGAGCGAAGATGCGGAGGTCCCGACTGAAGGGAGTGTTGGATATGCCTGATAAGGCGCTTTTGGTCATTGACATGGTGAGGGACTTCATCGATGCCGACGGGAAGCTTTCCATAGGCCTTGCCGCAGCGGAAGTCGTCAGGGCGGTCGCGCGCAAGATAGCCGAGGCGCGCGCGGCGGGGTGGCCGGTCATCTACGTTTGCGACAGGCATACCGAGGATGACTCCGAGTTCGCCATGTTCCCGCCGCACTGCATCGCCGGCACTCCCGGTGCCGACGTCGTAGACGAGATCCACCCCCGCCCCGGCGACAAAGTGATTCCGAAACGCAGGTTCAGCGGATTCTTCCAGACAGACCTCGACCTCACCCTGCGCGAACTCGGTGTGGACGAGATAGTGCTCGTGGGCGTGTGCACGAACATCTGCGACCTTTATACCGCTGCCGACGCGCGGATGTTGAACTACAAGGTCACCG
The DNA here is from genome assembly GCA_012842395.1 of Bacillota bacterium. Classification (NCBI taxonomy): domain Bacteria; kingdom Bacillati; phylum Bacillota; species Bacillota bacterium. Next base: position 115,703 of record DUSX01000020.1, on the reverse strand, counting down.
TCCCTCGCGACTGCGTGGCGTCGTTCGACGAGGCCGCGCACGAGTTCGCGCTGAAAGAAATGGAGCGTACCCTCGGGGTCAAGGTGGTCTGAACACGGAGTGATTGATCTGGCTTGCGAAGTGGAACATGAAGAGAACAGAACCTCGCGCAACCACAACGCGCGCTTCGTTGTTGTGAACAGCATGGACGACCTCGTGCGCGAGATGCGCGATATCGGTGTCGCGCCCGAGGGCATATCAATAATGGCACCCAAGGGCCTCTTCCGGGTCATACGCCTGGAGCGCGTGCCGCTCAGGGCCGCCATCCTGATCAAGGAGGAAATGCTCTCGAAAGGCGGAGAGGCCGCCCTGAGCGACCGGGTCGCGTCGCTTTCCACCGACTCGACGGACGTCCTCCTCATGGGCACAGTGGCCATCCTGCGGCGCGCCGCGGAAGGGCTCGCGCGGCAGCCGTTCGGCCTTCGCGAAATCGCCAGCGAGATCCTTGACGTGCTCGAGGACGCGGTCGACGTCCCGGAAGCCGCGGGGCTCAAGGCGCCCGCGGAGTGGCGAACGCTCCGGCTGCGGGGGCACGTGCTCGAGCTGGGCAGGAAGACCTACATCATGGGCATTGTGAACGTCACGCCCGACTCGTTCTCCGACGGCGGACAGCACGCGACGGTCGATGAGGCCGTGTGTCACGCCAAGCGTCTCGTAGATGAGGGCGCGGACATCATTGACATAGGTGGCGAGTCGACGAGGCCCGGCGCGGACCCGGTCCCGCTTGAGGAGGAGATCCGCCGCGTCATCCCCGTGGTCGAACGCCTTGCCGGAGAGCTTGCCGTCCCGATATCGGTGGACACCTACAAAGCCGAGGTCGCCGAGGCGGCCGTTGCTGCGGGAGCCCACATGATAAACGACATTTCCGCGCTGCGCCTGGACGAGCGCCTCGGCGAGGTCATCGCGCGGGCGGGGGTCCCGGTGGTGCTCATGCACATGAAAGGCGTTCCCCGCAATATGCAGGAGAATCCGCGGTACGACTCGGTCATCGGAGAGATCCTCGGTTTCCTGCGCGATGCCGTGGCGCGGGCCCAATCGTGCGGCATACGCCGCGAAAACATCGTCATCGATCCCGGCATCGGCTTTGGGAAGACGGCAGCCCACAACCTTGAGATCCTCAGGCGGCTGGGGGAGTTTCGCAGCCTTGGCCTCCCCTTACTCGTGGGGACGTCACGCAAGTCTTTCATCGGAAAGGTGCTCAACCTCCCCGTCGACCAGCGGGCGGAGGGCACCGCCGCTACGGTGGCGCTCGCTGTGGCATCCGGAGCGGACATAGTCCGCGTTCACGATGTGCGATATATGGCAAGGGTGGCTCGGATGGCGGACGCCATCGTAAGAGGAGGGGCTTGGCGTGGCGGTGTCGACTGACAAGATCGTCCTGCGCAACATGGTGTTCTACGGGTATCACGGGGTTTTCCCGGCGGAGAAGGAGCTTGGCCAGAGGTTCGAGGTCGATGTCGAGCTGGTCACCGACCTCTCCAGAGCTGCCCAGGCTGACGACCTCGACGCGGGCGGGATCAATTACGTGGACGTGTACACGCTCGTCAAGGAGATCGTAGAGGAGCGGGAGTTCAACCTCATCGAGGCCCTCGCAGAGACGATCGCGCAGGAGATCCTGTCAGCTCATGACGTGGACGAGGTCACGGTGAGGGTTCGCAAGCCCGAAGTCGCCATTGGAGGCGTGCTCGATTGCGTCGAGGTGGAGATCGTTAGGAGGCCCGAGGGCTGATGGCAGCCGTCGCGTATCTCGGGCTTGGCTCCAATCTGGGCGACCGCCGCGGGTATATCGCGCGCGCCCTGAGAATGCTCGGCGAATCCGGCCGCGTTAGGGTGGAGAGGGTATCCTCTCTTTACGAGACGGACCCTGTTGGCTACACCGAGCAGGGGCGCTTCCTCAACGCCGTCGCTGCAGTCTCGTGTGACCTTCCCCCCACCGAGCTGCTGCGCCTGTGCCAGGCGGTCGAGGCGAGCCTCGGGCGCGAGCGGGTCAGAAGATGGGGCCCGAGGACCATCGACATAGACATCCTGCTTTACTTCTGTGATTTCGCCGGGCGCGGCCTGACAGGGCCGGCACGTTCCGTGACGGTGCAATCACCGCAATCACCGCCCTCCTCGCCGTCCTCGACACCTCCAGCCCCGGGGGGCGACGACGAGGGCCTTCAGATCCCTCATCCCCGCATGTGGGAGCGGGGCTTCGTCATCGTGCCCCTAGCTGAGCTAGCCCCCGACCTCACGGGCCCCGACGGACGGAGCGCCGCCGAGCTCGCCCGTGACCCGAGGATGCGTGAGGGAGTGCTTCTCCGCATGGCCGGCCCATGGTGGCTGAAAGAGAGCAGCACGACGCAACAAATGGCTTTCGCTCAGGCGGCGTGCCGGGCAGCCGGCGGGCGCACCCGCCCTGCCGACCCTACCGGCCCCGTCGGCCTGTGCTGGGACGTGCTTCGTTTCGCAGAGGTCGACTCCACGAACGAGGTCGCTAAGCGCATGGCGGACGCGGGAGCGCCCGAGGGCACGTGCGTCGTGGCCGAGGTCCAGACGGCAGGGCGCGGCAGGATGGGGCGCGTGTGGCACTCGCCCAAAGGCGGGATGTGGCTCTCGACGGTGCTCCGACCTGCGCTTCCCCCGCGCGACGCTGGCAAGCTTTCGCTTGTCACTGGCGTAGCCGTGACCCAGGCCGTCCGCGAGGTGGCGGGCCTGCCTGCGATGATGAAGTGGCCGAACGATGTGGTCCTGCACGGCAGGAAGGTGGGCGGCATCCTCGTGGAGAGCAAGTGGACCGGAGAGACGCTGGACTACATCGTGGATGGGATAGGCGTGAACGTTGCGGTTGACGTGGCTGCATTGCCGCCGGAAGCGCGGTGCATCGCAGGCACGCTCGTGCCGCCCTCGGACCCAGAGGGCGCGAGTCTTCGCGAAAGACTCCTCGAAGCGATCCTGGACAAGCTCGGCCTTTTCTACAGGCAGTTTTTATCCGCTGGGTTTTTGGGGATACTTGAGAAGGCCAGGGTTTACTGCGACACCCTTGGGCGCGAGGTGGAGGCCACGTGCCCGGGGGGAGGCCTCTTGCGCGGAATGGCTGTGGCTATCGACGCCGACGGTGCGCTGGTGATAAAGACACCTTCGGGCGACGTCCGGTTGGTCTCGGGTGATGTGACCGTCCGCGGTGCCGGTGGGAGCTACTCGAGCCGAGCCCGCCAATTCGACGCCTAAGTATGGCGCCATGAGTTTCCGTCTCCTTTCTTGACGGCGAAAGGGTTGCCGGTGCTTGAACGACGGGGCGTGGAGAATTCGGCTATCTCGCGCGCCGAATTCGAACGAGGCGCGCCGCAAGCGCGCCGTCCCCGGAGAGCAACACCGGCAACCCTGGGTAGGACCCCTCCGCAGAAAAGCAGCGCGAACTCTGGCAAACGGGGACCTATGTGGGGTGTCGACTCGGAACATGACCGCCAAAGTCATTCCCCTTCTCATAGCCCTCATCTCCGGGGTATCCATGGCGATCCAGGGGTCGATCAACACCAGGCTCAGCAAGGTTGTGGGCCAGTGGGAGGCCGTATTCGTGGTGCACGTCGTCGGGCTCGCGGGCGTGTCTTTTCTCCTATTCGCGCTGAATATGGGACGCGGCGACCTCGGACGGATCATGAAGGGCCCGTGGTACACCCCGCTCGGTGGCATCATCGGCGTGCTCATCGTGTGGGGCGTGATGGCGAGCATACCGAAGCTGGGGATGGCGGCGGCGACCACATCGATAATCGTTGGTCAGGTCCTTACAGCCTTGCTCATAGACCACCTCGGCCTTTTTGGCCTCCGCGCGATGCCTTTTACGTGGCTGAAGGGCCTGGGCCTCGTGCTCCTCGCGGCGGGGGCGAGACTTCTCCTCGGATGACACGCATGCGGGAAGCGGCAGAACAGGCCAGTTCACGGGCGGCATATAAATATCGGCGATGGCAGGAAATACTAATGCATCGTCGAATACTCTTTCTGGTAAAAGCAACATGCTCTGTTCTCGCTGTGGTTGAGCCCGGCTGCCACCACCTTTGTTGCTCGTGGCGATGGGGCGGCATAGTCACCCCTTGAATTGCGTCAAGAGTCACAGCTACCGCTGGGCCCGGATAATCGCTCTCGGCCAGAGGCGGGCTGGCGGGGAGAGCCTGGAGCACCACTGTCCGAGCAGTGGGTGAAAGCGAAAGGTTTCCGGGCAGCGCTTGCTTGGACCGGTAGCGGCGAAATCCACGACCATCGGTGGTCCTGGTCCGATGCTGCAGAAGAGGCCCTGGATGCTGATGGTCGTCGTGTGTTTGCCGGCACGGGCTCTCGCGTGTGGAGCTTACGCCTTTCGCGTCCGCGACCGCGTGGTTCTCGGTTGAGGTTCGGGTACTCCAGGCCCGGACTCCCCGCCAGCCGAACGACGGCAAGAGGGGGTTCGAGAAGTAGCGAGGTAATGCCACTGTGACTTCAGCCAGACGCCGAGACAGGGGACAACCGGGTGTACATCGCGCCGTGCTCCCGGGAGCAGTGCGCCAACCCCTGGAGTTATGCTGGGTTCCTCTCTCAAAAGATCTTCTCGCACTTGATGGCCCTAGAGACTGGGTGGTCTTGTACCGTGAGCTGCTCCGCATCGTCGTCCTAGCCAGCCAGGCAGACCACGCTTTGCTCGTGGAGGTCGATGCCACCGCGGTGTCGGCAGGCCGGCCTGTGTTCAATGTCTACCCCGAACCTGCTTCGGAAGGAGAGGGACGGCTATGGGCGTACGCAGCAGGGTACATAGCCTCCGCCGTCCGGGAGGGCGACGAGGCGCGTCTGCCGCGCGATCTCAAGGACGCGCTGGATATAGGGTCGATGGTAGTCGTCCCCGTCCTCGTCGAGAGCGGATCGTGTGCCGCCGTCGCGGTCTTTCGTGGAACGTCCTCGCCGCCGTTTGGGCCCGAGGCGAGCCAACTCCTGCAGGGCCTTGCGGACCAGGTCCCGGACGTTGTGCGGCGCGCAACTCATGACGCGGAGATCCGTCCGAGAGCGTCCCGCTTCATGAGGCTCGTGCAGGCATTGGGTGCTCTTCGAACCGCCGGCCGGTTGTGCTGTCTCCTGGATGCGGCTGTGCTCCTCCTCGGAAGGGCTGGGGCCGGCGAGGCTGCCGTGTTTCGAGTCTTCAATCCCGAGTTGGGGGAACTCGAGGTCGTGGCCTCGTCAGGGCGACCGCGTTCTCCAAAGGCGACGGATCCGGTGCCGGCGTCCCGCTGCCGCGCAATCACGGGCCTTGCAAGTTCAGGTATGGGGCGAGGCGTCGGCGGCGTCGGCGTCTCGGGCCGCGGTGAGTGGCCGCGGTGCCCGCTGCTGTGCAGCCACAAGAGGCATGCGGACGACGGGGTCTTCTGCGTGCCGGTGCGGTGTGGACGGGACGTCGTGGGCGTCCTGGAGCTTTGGATGCCTCTCGGAGAGATGCCGGGTGAAGGGGACGTGCGCCTTGTAGAGGCGGTTGCCACGGCCATTGGGAGGGCCTTCGCCGAAGCGGGCGTCGTCGGTGGCACGACTTTTGAGTCCGGGCCCGAAACGGACCTTGTAGAGAAGTTCGCCGTTGTCAGCAAGACATCAAGCGATCCCGCTCACGTGGCGAAGGTCCTTCTCACGCTGCTCCGCGCCGCTGTTCCGTTCGACGTGGGCGCGATTGCGGAGCGCCTCGGCGATATCGACGCGAGAGAGTTCGCGGTCCTGCAGTCGTGTTCGTTCCCTGCCGCGCCGGGGCGGGCCAATGGCGGGCCAGAGCACCATGAGGCCCCTGGAGGCACGGTGGGTTCCAGGGCTTCTGCACCGCGGGGAGGCATTCCGCAGGCGGTGGCCGACGGGCCTGATGCGGAGGCGTGGACGCGCCAGGTATTGCAACGCGCGGGAATGTTCGGGAATGCCGTGGGGATGAGGCGGTTGTATCTGCCCCACACGCGCTGGCAGGTGGGGCTCGTTGTGCCGCTTACAAGCGCCGGCTCCGTGGGAGCTGTCCTGGTGTTGGGCAGGACGGCCGCGGATCCGTTTTCCCAGGATGAATTGGAATGCCTCGACGGTGTGCGCGAAGCCATCGCTGAGCTCTGGGAGAACATGGCGCTGAGGACCCGTCCATTGGCAGACACTGCGCAGGAGGCAATGGCTGAGCGGATCGCGACTCTCGAGCAACTCGCCGCGGGCGCTGCCCACGAGATCAAGAATCCCCTGTCTGTGATGAAGGGCTACCTCCAGGTAATGCAGTCTGATGAGAGCGCCTCGGAGGCGATCAAGAACCGGATAGACCGTCTGCTCCGCCAGATCGAGCAGATCGGCGCGGTCGTCGAGGAGTTTGCGCAGATCGCCAAGCCTCTCACCGGGGAGCTCGCGCCGCTTTCCGTCACAGGCTTGCTTGAAGAAGTGCTCGAAGTGATCGAGCCTCAGGCGTCGAACATCGGGATAACAATCGTGAGGGCCTACGCCGAGGACACGCCCGAGGTGATGGGCGACGGCGGCAAGCTGGAGCAGGTGTTCCTGAATCTCTGCAGGAACTCCCTCGAGGCGATGGCCCCCTTGGGCGGGGGCGAGCTGCGAGTTTCGACCCGGACCGCGGAGGATGGGCGTTTCGTCGAGGTCGAATTCCGTGATACCGGGCCGGGTATGAGCGCCGAGATCATGTCGCGCATCTTCCGGCCATTCTTTACCACGAAGAAGCATGGGACAGGCTTGGGGCTTACCATATCCATGCAGATAGTGAGGCAACACGGCGGCACGATCCGGGTGGAGAGCTCTCCCGGAGCCGGCGCTACGTTCACCGTCGTGTTGCCCACCGCACCAAGGTAACGGAGGCGCCCTTCGGCTGCATGCCTCGCCGTGCCTCGCGGCGTATCCTGCTCATGCCCTCTTCCAGGCCCTCCCTGAACTGAGGGCGTTACCTGGGCGTTACGGAAGTCACTCGACTATGTAGAGGATACCGATGGTGTTCGGGCCGCAGTGGCTCGCCACGACAGCACCTGCGGTGGTTTCCAGCACTTCCCTCACCGCCGGAGCCGCTTCGCGGATCCCGTCCATCAGGTAGAGCGCGTCTTCGTGGCAGCCGGTGTGGGTCACAAAGACGCGGTCCGGAACGAGGTGGGACGAGTTGGCCCTGAAGTCGCCGAGCAGCGTGTCGAGGGCCTTCTTTCTCGTGCCTCGCACTTTCCCCGCTACGACCATGCCCCCGTCGACCACGGCTATCACCGGCCGGATCCGGAGCAGGTTTCCGACGAGCGCCTGAACGCCGGAGCATCTTCCACCCATCCTGAGGTAGTCAAGGGTGTCGATGATGAAAGACGTCCTCACGCGAGGGATGACGGCGGTGACGGCCGACGCTATATCGCGAGCCGTCTTGCCGGCCGCCGCCAGCTCGCATGCGAGAAGCACCTGGAGGCCGATACCGGTGGAAAGGTTGGCCGAGTCGATGACTGTAACCTTCCCATCCGGAAGGTCGGCCGCAGCGAGCTTGGCGGTGGGGGTTCCCGACGAGAACTTGCTGGAGATCCCTATGTAGACGACTTCGTCCGAATCCTTCAAGGCTTCTTCGAAGACGCGGCGGAAATGCCCGAGGCTTGGGGCCGAGGTCTTCGGGAGCATTCCCCGCCTTGCGACCATCTCGAAAAGCTTGGGGGTGGAGATGTCCACCCCGTCCTGAAAGCTGTCGGACTCGAAATTGACCACGTACGGGACGACGGTGACCCCGTACTTCTGGATGAGTTCCGGGGAAAGGTCGGACGTGGAGTCGGTGATGACTCTAACACGGGGCACGAACGGACACCTCCCACAGCAGCTACATGGCGCTCAGGGACCTCTTATGCCAGATATAGGGCGGATAGTGTACCTGAGAAGAGTATACGCTGACTGCGAGCGGGTGTAAAGCCGAGGCCACCGCAGCCGCCACCTGGACCGCGCTGCAGCGGTATGGTAGAATTTAGCCCGAGGCAGCGCCACATGTTATACGTGGGAGAGCCCATCTTGAGCGCTGGGCGCGGCCATGCGTCCATTGGAACGTTCGGGGAGGTTCATATCGTGACGACACCCTCTGCGACTCCTTCCAACTTCATCGAGGACATCATCGAGGAAGACTTGAAACGCGGCAGGAATGACGGCCGGGTCCATACGCGCTTCCCGCCCGAGCCCAACGGATACCTGCACATAGGCCACGCCAAGGCCATTTGCCTCAATTTCGGGATCGCGGCCAAGTACGGCGGCCTCTGCAACCTGCGGTTCGACGACACCAACCCGACAAAGGAGGACGTCGAGTACGTCGAATCCATCCAAGAGGACATACGCTGGCTGGGCTTCGACTGGGAGGACCGGCTCTTCTATGCGTCCGACTATTTCGAGCAGCTCTACGAGTTTGCGGTTGAACTCATCAAGGCCGGCAAGGCATACGTGTGCGACTTGAGCCCCGATGAGATCAAGGAATACCGCGGCACGCTCACCGAGCCGGGCAGAGAGAGCCCATACCGCAACCGTTCGGTCGAAGAGAACCTCGACCTTTTCCGGCGCATGCGGGCGGGGGAGTTCCCCGACGGCTCGCGGGTCCTGAGGGCGAAGATAGACATGGCGTCGCCAAACCTCAACATGCGCGACCCGGTTCTCTACCGCATCCTGCGGACCACTCACCACCGTACTGGCGACAAGTGGTGCATATACCCAATGTACGACTTCGCCCATCCACTCTCCGACGCGCTGGAGGGAATCACCCACTCCATCTGCACGCTCGAGTTCGAAGACCATCGGCCGCTTTACGATTGGCTCATCGAGAACGTGAGCGTCCCGAGCCGCCCACGCCAGATCGAGTTCGCCCGGCTCAACCTCAGTTACACCGTGATGAGCAAGCGCAAGCTCCTGGAGCTTGTGAAGCGTGGGATCGTGTCTGGGTGGGACGACCCCCGGATGCCCACCATCTCGGGCCTGCGCCGGCGCGGCTACACGCCGGAGTCGATCCGCACGTTCTGCGAGCGCATCGGCGTCGCCAAGGCCAACAGCGTCGTGGACATCGCCTTGCTCGAGCACTGCGTCCGTGAGGACCTGAACCGGCGGGCGCGGCGGGTGATGGCGGTCCTCCGCCCGCTCCGCGTGGTCATCGACAACTACCCCGAGGACAAGGTGGAGTGGCTTGAGGCCGTGAACAACCCCGAGGACCCGTCCATGGGCACGCGAAAGGTGCCGTTCTCGCGAGTGCTCTACATCGAGCGGGACGATTTCATGGAAGACCCGCCGCCGAAGTTCTACCGCCTTGCGCCCGGACGCGAGGTGAGGCTGAGGTACGCCTACTTCATCAAGTGTACGGACGTGGTGAAAGACGAGAGGACGGGCGAGGTGACCGAGCTGCACTGCACGTACGACCCGGACACGCTCGGAGGCTCCGCCCCTGACGGGCGCCGCGTCAAGGCCACGCTGCACTGGGTGTCGGCGACGCACGCGCTGGAGGCCGAGGTACGCCTGTACGACCGGCTTTTCGCGAAGGAGGACCCCGGGGCCGAGGAGGATTTCCTCTCGTGTGTGAACCCGGACTCCCTGAAGGTGCTCACCGGGTGCAAGGTCGAGCCGTCGCTGGCAGGGGCGGTGCCTGGCGACCGGTTCCAGTTCGAGCGCCTCGGCTATTTCTGCGTGGACCCGGATTCATCGGAGGCCGGGGGACGCGCTGCTGGGGACCGCGCATGTGGCGAGAGCGCGGCGAGGCGGCTGGTGTTCAACCGTACCGTGGACCTGAAGGACGAGTGGGCCAAGCTCCAGAAGGGGAACGGTGCCGCGTCCGGACGGTAAGACTGAAGCGTCCCGGAAGCATGCCCCGAAAACGGTAAACCGCCCGCGAGTTCGGCGACGGCCAGCTCATGCCGCAAATCCACAGCTGGTGCCGCTCCAGAATCCGGGTCGAACGGTGCAAACGGTCATAGGCTCCTGACAAACGGATATCTCGGTGACGCGGCGCGGGCGAAGCGACAGTCTGCCGTCCACAGCTCGCATTGCTCCCTGGCGGCTAGCGCGAGGTAAGCGGTGTCGTAGGCTGTCGGCTGGTCGAGCTCACAGGCCAGAGCGAAGGCTGTCTCTGTGAGTTCCTGGTCCCACGCGAGGCTGATGTTGAGGGAGTTCAGGAGTCGCAGCGCTTCCACACCGTCCTCGCGGGTGATCTCGCCCCGACGCGCCTTCTGGCGTAGAACCGAGGCGACCTCCATAGGGAGGTGCGCCGGCGCGATGAACTGAACGTCGGCATGTGTGGCAAGCCACGCGATGGCCTCGTCGCTCCCAGCCTCGTACGTCAAGCACTTCAAGACCAGGCTCGCGTCCACGCAGACCATCATCGTTTCCGCCTCCCGACATCGGTCCCGTCATTGCTCCCGCCCTCGCTCGCGTTGTCGCTTTCGCCACCGCTTGCGCCATCGATCCCGCCAGCGTGCGGCCTGCGGTTCACGGCTTCCTCGTGGGCTGCGCGCGGCTTGCCATCGAGCGGCTGCTGATCAGCACGGACCTGCCGTATCTGGCGAAGCAACTCCACAGAGTCGGTGCCTTGTTTGTGAGCGTCGCGAAGCCGACGCTGCAAGGCACGTATCCGGTCAATGGCCTCGCGACGCTCGACCCTCGCCTCATACTCGGCGATGGCTTCAGCTACTACGGAGTTCAAGGAAATATCGCGAGCAGCAGCGTGCCTTCTCAAGCGTTCATACTCGTCCCGCGGGATACGTACTGTGATCGGTTTCAATGAACCGTCATGTGACTTCATCATACGCATCACCATATGAAGTATATCCTGAGGCATAGAGGAAGTCAATACCTAAGTCTGCTAGGGCATGAAAAGGGATCGGCCGCCACCTTTGTCTGCTTCTCGACACTAAATCCGTATTGCACTCTGCAATCGCGGTCCCGACGACACGCGTGACGAACCCACTAGTTCCGTCTGCATCAATCCAAGCATTTCGATTCTAAGCATTTATTAGTAACAAAAAGAAAATTGTGAATCGACGCGCTTCACTGAAGGGATCGACATGACGCGGGTGGTAATCTCAGGCGGTAGGACAGTGCTTAGGACACTGCCGAGTCTGTCCGAGTCTGCGAAGGCGCCCGAAACGCCGATTCCGCCCTCTGGTATCGGCGGGCGCCGCGGGGCGCGTGGCCCAGGTGTCCTCGAGATACGCCCCAAGACCGCCAGAGGCGGCGTCGCGTGGCTGGGGCGGCACCTCTGCCGCTCTGGAGCGTCGCCTTTCGCAGGACCTACACTTCCACGGAGGTGATGAACAAGCCGAGAGCACAGGGGTGCTTAGGGAACCGTTCCGGATGAACGCGGACCGAGTCTTAAGATTGGGAGGGATGCGGGAATGGCGCACAGCCACCGGAAGATTCATCTTCTGGTCATGGCAGCACTCATGGTCGCGGCCGTGCTTTCAGCAATCGCCGCGAGTGTATCGGCCCAAGGGCAGGGCGCGCAGCCGGGCCGCGGCGGATGGCAGACCCATGAGGAAGCATACCACCCGTCAAGGGTGATAGTCCGGTTTGCCGACGCCGTACGTGCCCAAGACGCCGAGGACGCAGTCTCGCGACTGGGTTACTCGCTTTTGAGGACGGCTCGATTCGAGCCGAGCGCGGCTTTCCCGAACGGCGTCCGGTTCGGGATAGTGGAGCTTCCCAAAGGCGAGAGCGTGGAAAACGCCCTCGGCAAGCTGGGGGCTGCCCCTGGGATCATGTACGCGGAGAAGGACTTCATGCGTTATCGTGACCAGTCCCCTGTGATACCGAATGACCCCCGGTTTCCGGAAATGTGGGGGCTACAGAACCAAGACCTTCCGCCCGAGCTCAAGGATCCAATGATGTCCGGCGATCCCGTGGATGACGCGGACATAGACATGCCTGAGGCCTGGGCAAGGCACACCAACTCGCAAGAGGTGATCGTCGGCCTCATCGACACGGGCGCGTACATCGAGCATCCGGACCTCGCCGAAAACATCTGGGTGAATGACGAGGAATTCAACGGCACTCCAGGTGTGGACGACGACGGGAACGGATACATAGATGACATCCACGGCTGGGACTTCTTTAACAACGACAACACGGTGTGGGACCGGGACGAGCGCGACCAGTGGGGATACCTGAATGACGAACACGGGACACACACCGCGGGCACTATAGGGGCTATTACGAACAACGCCACCGGGGTGTCCGGCATCAACTGGGACATCCAGATCATCATCCTGAAGTTCCTTGGCCCGGAAGGCGGGTACACCTCCGACGCCATCCTCGCGCTGGAGTACGCCGTGGACAAAGGCGCGAAGCTCACCAGCAACAGCTGGGGCGGCGGCCCGTTCAGCCAGGCGCTCAAGGACGCCATCGAGGCTTCTGGAATCCTTTTCGTCGCAGCGGCCGGCAACAGCGGGGTCGACAACGATGTGTCGCCACACTATCCATCGAGCTACGATTCGCCTAACATCATCGCCGTCGGTGCCAGCGCGCAGAACGACCAGAGGTGTTATTACCCTGGTTGGTGGAGCAGCAACTGGGGCGACACGAGCGTTGACCTCTTCGCGCCGGGCGGGTTCATTCTGTCCACGATCCCTCCGGACCCACCCCCAGCGCCGGGCGAGCCTCCAGAGGAGGCGTATGAGTTCTTCTACGGGACGTCGATGGCGACTCCGCACGTGTCCGGCGTCGCCGCGGGCCTCGTGAGCATGTACCCGGACCTCCCGCAGTATCCAGGTGCGCCGGGCTGGGTTGAGGGGAGCCCCTCGATCAAAGGCATCATCCTTGACACGGTGGACGTGAAGCCGGCGTTCGAGGGCCTGTGCGTTTCGGGCGGCAGGCTGAATGCTGCAAACGCCTTCGCTATGTCGCTTCCGCCTATCGTGACGTCGGCAAACGCGGAACCGCGAGAGGGTGAACCGCCGCTCCTCGTGACGTTCAGTGCCTCAGCAACAGACGTTGATGGCGAGATCGCGGATTACTGGTGGGACTTCGGCGACGGGAGCCCCGTGGTCCACGAATACAACACTACCCACACATACGAGGATCAGGGTTTCTTCGACGCCTCGTTTCACGCGGTGGACGATTCCGGCCTTGAGACTACCGCTGTCATCACCATACACGTTTTCTACCCGCCCGAGATCGAGGTCAACCCGCTGTCTTTGGAGTCGTCGCTTGATTGGGGCGAGATGGAGACCAAGACGTTCACGATAGGGAACACGGGTGAGGGGGACCTGCACTACAACATAGAGGTGGCCCTCGCCGGCATGGGAGCGCCTTCGGCGGCGGTTGCGTGGCCCCACATGGAGATCGCCAAGGGCGAGGAGGATCCGCGCCGTGGCGAGCCGCAGACGCTGAGTTCTGGCGGACCCGACCTCTTCGGGTACATGTGGTTCGATAGCGACAGCCCCACCGGGCCGCCGTTCGTCTGGCGAGACATATCAGGATTCGGGACGCCGGTTGCCCTCGGCGACGACGATGAGATCGTAGTTCCGCTCCCGTTCGCGTTCCCGTTCTACGGCCAGACGAAGGACCAGGTGCGGATAGGTTCCAACGGGTACCTGACTTTCGGCACGACCGGTAGGGACTGGAGCAACGATCCGATCCCGGACACGGCCCAACCCAATGATCTGCTTGCTACGTTCTGGGACGACCTTGATCCCACTAGGGGAGGGACTATCTACTACGCCGCCACACAAGACGCGTTCATAGTCCAGTACCAGGCCGTGCAGCGTCTCTCAAGCGGCGGGCCGTACACGTTCCAGGTCATCCTGTCTCCCGACGGGACGATCATGTACAACTACCTCAGCATGCAAGGTGACAGGCTTGACGAAGCCACCATCGGCATCGAGAACGCAGCTGGCGACGACGGCCTGCAGGTGGCCTTCAACCAGGAGTACGTGCACAACGAGCTTTCCGTGCTCTTCGTGCCCAGGTGGATAGAAGTATCGCCTACGGATGGCACCGTGGCTCCTGGCGCTACCGAGACAGTGAACGTGACCTTCCGAGCCGACAGCCTCCCCGAGGCGGATTGGCTCGCGGACATCATCGTTCACAGCGACGACGCCGACGAGCCTGAGGTCGCCATCAACACGGTGCTGCACGTGAACGCGATCCTGCCGCCCCAGATCGTTTCTCTCATAGCCGACCCTTGGGCAGGCACACCTCCGCTCACGGTGCGGTTCCGAGCCTCAGCGGAGGACCCCGATGGGGTCATCACAAACATCGTATGGGACTTCGGAGACGGAAGCGATCCCGTGACGGGGACGCTTGAGACCACGCACACTTACTCACAAGAAGGAGAGTATGATGCCACCCTCACCGTGACCGACGATGAAGGGCTCTCGACGTCGCAGTCCGTACACATCGTCGCCGAGCCGCTTCCGACGGTGGGTGTGAGTCCGCGGTCCTTCACGGCAACGGTGCGAGCCCACCGGACCCGCACAGAGACTCTCACGATCAGCAACACCGGTGATGCTGATCTGAGCTTCACAGTGCATGCCGCTACGGGCCCCGTGTCCGAGCCTAGCCCTGATGTGGGTTCGGCTGTCGAACCCTGGGAACCTGCGTCCAAAGACGACAGGGATCCTCGCGAAGGCCGCGTTCACCCGGAGGGAATGGGTGGGCCTGACGCGTTCGGATATATCTGGGTAGATAGCGATCAGGCGGGCGGGCCCGCGTTCGACTGGGCTGAAATCAGCGGCATAGGCACGGCCCTGAGCCTAGGTGACGACGGGTACGCGGTGGCCGCGCTTCCATGGGAGTTCCCGTTCTATGGCGAGACGAAAACCGCTGTCACGATAAGCGCGAACGGGTACCTCACGTTCGGAACGAGCGGAGGAGACTGGTCGAACGATCCGATTCCCGCCACATACTCGCCCAACGATCTCCTCGCTGTGTGGTGGGATGACCTCTACCCGCAATCAGGCCGCGTGTTCTACTACTATGACACAGTGAGAGACGCGTTCATAGTGGAATGGTACCAGGTGCCCAGAACCACCAATCAGGGAGCCTACACATTCGAAGCGATGCTGTACCCAGACGGCACCATCATCTACCAGTACCTGGACATGGTGTTCAACCCGGCGACCAACGAAGCGGGAGCAACTATCGGGATCGAGAATGCCACTGGCACCGACGGGTTGGAGGTGTTGTTCAACGCAACAGGCTACATACATAACGGACTTGCCATCAAGTTCTACCCGTTCGAATGGTTGTCGGTCGATACCGAGACCGGCACAGTCGCTCCAGGTGAGAGCGTGGACATAGGCGTTACGTTCGACCTCACGCCGATTGCAGGCGGTGCTCTGGACGGGGCGGTGGTCGTCGAGACGAACGACCTCCTGACGCCGCGCGTCGACGTGCCTGTTCACGTTGATGTGCTCCCCAACCGGCCGCCGGTGATCTCCGCTTGCGGCGTGAACCCGGCGCAGGGTCCGGTCGAGACCGAATTCCAGTTTGTCGCGGCTGCCAGCGACAGCGATGGGTACATCAGCGACAAGTACTGGGACTTCGGTGACGAGAGCGAGCGCGTGCACGAGTTCGTGGCGTTGCACACCTTCGATGAGGAAGGAACGTACGTCGCGACGTTCCACGCCATCGACAACGACGGTTACGAGACCACGACGCAAGTGACCGTCCGCGTGCAGCAGCCGCCATCAGCAAGCTGGTCCCCCACCCAGCTCTTCTTCACGGTGGCGCAGGGCCAGTCGGCGTCTGGTGCCTTCACGCTCTCCAACGCAGGCCCCGGGCCTCTCGTGTTCAGCGACGAGGGGCTCGAAAGCGCGGTTGGCCTGCTTGAGCGACAGATAGCGCCCGGAGAGATCAAGGACACCAACGCCATCAAATCGACGGGCGTGTACAAGGAACGCGATGCGGTCAAATCGTCGCCATGGCTTCCCGATGCTGTCGGCGACGTGATCACGTCCTGGCACTCTCCATCGCCCATCGGCCTCACTTGGGGTGTGGCTGTCGACTGGAACACCGGGAACGTGATCATATCCGATCCAGAACAGCTGAAGGACTTCGTGGTCACGCCAGACGGGCAGTACACCGGAACGAGCTGGACAACGCCCTGGGCAGGCGCTTGGCCTGCGGACGCGGCGTTCGACGGGACGTACGTCTGGCAGGTGAACGTGGGCGGCGACAATGGCCTGTATCAACTTGATCCGCAGACCGGCGAGGTCGTCGGCTCCATCACGAGTGTGCCGTGGACGACTTCCCAGCGCGGTGTCGCCTACAACCCGGAGGACGACACTTTCTACGTAGGTGGCTGGAACGAGGACGTCATCTACCATATAAAGGGCCTAAGCTGGGATGACCCTGGCGGGCTGCTCGAGAAATGGTCCATGCCAGTGGGCATAGCCGGGCTCGCGTATCACCCCAATGCGAACGTCCTAGTGGTGACGAGCAATGCCGCACCCGACATGGTGTACTTCGTCGACCCGGTGAGCCACGCCGCCATGGCCGAGTTCCCGCATCCAGCTGGCGGCGATTACAGCGGTGCGGGCGTGGAGTTCGATGCTGACGGAAACCTCTGGATTGCTTCGCAGAACGACAACTCGATGTATCTCGTGGAGTCCGGCCTCGGTTCGATCGGCGGCTGGCTCACCTGGGAGCCTGCGAGCGGCATGGTTCCCGCCGGCGGGTCGATCCCGATCAATGTGGAAGTGGACGCCTCGCACCTACTGCCTGGCGACTACACGGGCAGCGTCGTGCTGTTCACGAACGACCTGGAGTATCCGATGATTGTGGTGCCGGTGCACTCTCGTGTAGCCTACCCGCCGATCATCACGGAGGCATACGCCGAGCCAACCCTGGGGGAGCCTCCGCTGACGGTCACGTTCCATGCTCAGGTGCAAGCTCCTGAAACGCCCATCACGAGCTACGGATGGGACTTCGGGGACGGGGCTCAAGCATCCGAGCTTGACACGACACACGTGTACAGCGCTGAAGGGTCGTACCTCGCCACTTTCCACGTAACTGACGAGCTAGGTGGCACGGCGACTGTCACGATTCCCATCGAGGTCAGGCTCCTGCCGGCAGCGACGGTTGAGCCTGAGTCCCTCGAGGTCAGCCTGCCTTCCAATGGGGTCGAGGAGCGCACGGTTACGATAGGCAACGTGGAAGGCCACGCGGCGCTCGAGTTCCGGGTGAAGGTGCGAGGTGGGCTTGCTCCGGCTATCGCTCTGCCGAAGAGGCAAGGCAAGGTCGCGGACGCGAATGCCCGCACTGCGGAAGGCCTGTACGAGCCTCTTGCCGCGGAAGCGGCTGAGAGGATAGCCGCGAACGTAAAGCCCGACGCCGTGGGCGACGTGCTCATGTCGTGGCCGCTGCCTTCGGAGATTGTGGTCGGATGGGGCGTGGGGTTCGATGACGAGAAGCTCTGGATCTCCGATCCCGAGCAGCGGAAGGACTTCTGGACCACTCAGGACGGCGCTCTGCTCGGCTCTGTCAACACGCCCTGGGCTGGGGCATGGCCAGCGGACATGGCGTACGACTCCAACCACAATCTCGTGTGGCAGGTGAACGTGGGCGGCGACAACGGCCTTTACGGCTTGAATCCCGAGACCGGCGAGGTCGTTGCGACGCTGCGCGGAACCCCATGGACGTATGTTTCGCAGCGCGGAGTGGCGTATGACCCGAACACCGACACGTTCTACATCGGCGGCTGGAACGAGGACGTCATCTACCGCGTGAAAGGCCTTGACTGGGATGCCCCGGGGCAGGTCATCGAGGGTTGGACGCTAACAGGAGCAGGCATCAGCGGGCTTGCGTGGCATCCCGACGGAATCCTATGGGTGTCCACGAACTCACCGGGAGACTACATCTACGGGCTGGATCTCGAGGCTCTTGAGATCGTGTACCAGTTCCCTGGTCCGGCTGGAGGGAGCTACCTGGGCGCCGGGCTTGAGATCAACAGCGACGGGAATCTCTGGGCCGTGACCCAGGACAACATGGCCTGGCTCGTCAGCACGGAGATGCCGATCGCACGAGGGATAACGGTTGAGCCGAGTCGTGGCACGGTCGAGCCGGGCGATAGCATGGACCTGAGGGTCACGATCGATGCTGCTGAACTTGGCGCGCCAGGTGAAAGCGTAGCGAACTACCTGGAGGTAGTGACCAACGACCCGAGGAACCAGGTAGCGTTCGTCAACGTGCTGACTCACATCCTGGCCGGTCCCACCATATCGAACGTTACGGCCGAGCCGACCATAGGTGAGCCGCCGCTCGACGTAAGGTTCAACGCCACCGTGACAGCCGGCGCGGCACCGATAACAGACGTCTGGTGGAATTTCGGCGACGGGAGCGAGCCGGTACACCAGCTCGAGGTCTCCCATACGTATACGGAGCCGGGAACGTACTCGGCCAGCGTCCACGCGCTCGATGAGTACGGAGTCGAGGCTGTGCAGACGGTTGAGATCCAGGTGAAGTGGCTGCCGGCTCTCGAGGTGCAGCCCGAGAGCTTTGACAAGGTCATACTTGCTGGCACTCAGGACCAAGAGCGCCTTACCATCGGCAATGCCGGCAACGCACCGATGAACTTCTGGGTGAGTCTCGCACCGAGCTTCGCGGGCAGCCCGGAGTGGCAGCGGTACGCCGCTGAGGCACACGAGAAAGGCGACTTCGCGAACGAGCCGCGCGGGTTCGCGGGTGCTGGCGCGGGCGGGCCCGACGCATTCGGGTATATCTGGATGGACAGCACTGAGGACAACGGCCCGGTCTTCGACTGGTTCGAGATCAACGGGGTCGGAACGCGCGTGCCGCTCGAAGACGAGTCAGGCCGCACAGTGGCGCTTCCGTTCGGGTTCCCGTTCTATGGAGACGTCAAGACCCAGGTCGGGATAGCATCCAACGGGTACCTGACCTTCGATCCGAGCGCGCTCAGAGGGTACTGGACGAACGGGCCCATTCCGGATCCCAACGACCCGAACGACCTCGTGGCGGTGTTCTGGGACGACCTGGATCCGGGCAGCGCTGGCAACGTCTATTACTACTACGACGCGGCGAACATGCGCTTCATAGTCGAGTTCGAGAACGTGCCGCAGTGGGGCAGCTCGGCGGGCAACACGTTCCAAGTCATCCTGAAGCCTGACGGGACCATCGTCTACCAGTACCTCGCGATGAACGGGAATGTGAGCAGCGCGACGGTGGGCATCGAGAACGCGTCCGGCAGCGTCGGATTGCAGGTGACCTACAACGCGCCGTACATCCAGAACGGTCTTGCGGTCGCCTTCTCGCCCGTGGGGTCAGTCATCGCGGTGAATCCGACCTCCGGCTACCTGCTCCCGAACGAGCAACAGGAGGTCATGGTCACGTTCGGGTCACCGGAAGCGGCCCCCGGCACGTACTCGCTGTACTTGCACGTGTCGGCCAACGATCCGTTCCGTCCGCTCGTGGCTGTCCCGGTGAGCATCAAGCTCGACCAGGCCCCCGTTGTCACGCTCACCGCTCCGGCTGGGGGCGAGGAGTGGTCTGGCGAGCAAGACATCACGTGGACGGCGGTCGACGCGGACGATCATGCTGAAAGCCTAGTGATTGACCTGTACTATACGCGTGACGGGGAACACTGGCACGTGATCGCCGAGGACCTCGCCAACACCGGAACGTACCGGTGGAACACGGCGTCTGTCGGCGAAGGGGGCGACACGTTCAGAATACGTGTTGTCGCCACTGACCCGGCGGGTGCCGTGTCTGAAGACACGAGCGAGCCCTTCGCGATCGCGAACGCCGCTCCTGTCGCCGCGTTCACGTTCGCTCCGTCTCCAGCCACGGTGCAGGACATCGTCCACTTCACGGACGCGTCCACGGACGACGGGCACATAGTGAGCTGGCTCTGGGAGTTCGGTGACGGCGGGACCAGCATCGAGCAGAACCCGGCTCACCAGTACTCCGCGAAGGGCAAGTACACGGTGCGACTCAGCGTGGTCGATGACGGCGGCCTCGTGGGTCGCACGGAGCAGACCATCGACGTCGTGAACACCGGCCCGGTTGTCAAGATCCTCGAGCCGGAGGCAGGCGTGGTGTGGACGGGGACGAAGGCGATTAGGTATGAGGTCACCGATCCGGACGACAGCGCTGACAAGATAACCATGAGGTTCGAGTACGACCGCGTCGGAGACGACGAGGGCTTCAACCTCATTGCGAAAGACCAGCCCAACACCGGCGAGTTCCAGTGGGATACCTCGCAGGTCAAGAAGGGAGGCCTTTACAAAGTGAGGGTCGTCGCCGTCGACCCGGATGGCGCGTCCGGCCAGGCGACGAGCGGCGAGTTCACGATCGTCGTTCTCTTCCGCATGGTGGTCGCCTCTCCGAATCCGGTCTCGGACCGCGTGAGGTTCTTCTACGACATTCAAAGCAACGGGACCTTATACGTCTACGACATCGCTGGCAGGCTCGTGCACACCGCAGACCTCGCCAGCAATGTCAACGTATACGAATGGGACCTCACGTCCGGCGGAAGGCCGATAGCGAACGGGCTGTACCTCTACCTGGTCGTGACCGAGGACGGCGATAGGTCCGAAGTAGGACGGCTTGTCGTAAGCCGCTAGCGCAGGTGAGTGGTGCCGCGCCGGCGTGACTTGGCGCTGACGCGCTATGCGGCGCGGCCACGCGACCGGCGCAGCACCACTGGCCGGTTGACTCGATATGAATGAATGCGACCCGGGATCTCCTGAGGCTTCAGGCAATGAGGAGGGCGACCAAATGCGAGTCAAGATAGCGATATCGGTGTTTGCGGTGGTTTTCGCCCTGTTGCCCGCAGGGGTGGCGTGGGCCGAGCAAGACCCCGTCGGCACAGCTGCTATGATGGACATCGGGGTGGGCGCGAGAGCCCTCGGGATGGGCGGGGCGTTCATCGCCGTGGCAGACGACGCGTCGGCGTTCTACTACAACCCCGCTGGTCTCGCGTTCGTGGAGGGGCATCACGTCACATCGCTCTATACTAGCCAGTATGGAGCGGTGAACTACATGGCCTTCGGATACGCTCAAAAGAGCATAGGGGCGGGAGCACTTCTGCTTGACGCGTCCTCCATAGAGAGCACCGACGAATTCGCCAACGTCACCGGTTATTTCGGGATGCGCGAGTACACGGCAGTCGCCGCGTACGGCGCCGAGGTGCTCCCCAGACTGGGTGTGGGCGGGTCCGTCAAGTACTACTCACAAACCCTGCCCGACAATGCGGGGTCCGGGTTCACGGGAGACATAGGCCTTGTGTACGACACAGGGATGGTAAAGGTTGGCGCTGTTGCCCGCAACGTGGTCGGAGGCGTACGCTACAGCAGCGGCAGCGAGGACGCCTTCGATCGCTCGTGGGGCGTTGGAGTCTCCGCGAAGCCGATCGAAGACCTCCTGCTCGCTGCTGACGCTGTCGTGAAAGGCGACTACGAGCTGCGCGCCGGCGCGGAGTACATGATCGGCCACGTAGCCGTGCGAGGCGGGTGTTCCTGGGGCGCGGGGCAAACCTCGCTCACGGCGGGCTTGGGCGTCAGGTTCAGCGGTTTCTCCGCGGACTACGCTTACCAGGCCCACAACGTGCTGCCCGACAGCCACAGGCTGTCGCTCAGCATCGCGTTCTAGGCCCGTCTTCCGACGAGGAAAGGTCCTTCCGGCTAGAGGGCGGCGTGGCGGTCGGGTGACGCAGAGAGGTCGTTTCCATCCCGGGTGTCCCCATCCCGACTCCGGGTTACGCGTGAGAGCTCGTTCCCATCGGGGAGCGGGCTCTCTTCATGTCAGGCATGTCAGACAAGATGAGCCTGGTCTTGGTTGGAGGTATTACGTCCTTCGTGAAGAACTGGTATCGGGGCTATCGGGGGGCTTTCGTCGAGGGCTATCGTGGCGCCACGGATCGCGCCAACTGAGCATGTCGCTCTCGCCAGAAGTTCGCGCTGCTTTTCGGCTGAGGCGTCCTGCCTGGGCGTGTCCCGAGGATCGTGCTTGAGGAGGCGTGATTCTGTGAATACTGCAGAACATGCAGATGAGTCTCTGCCAGTAATTGCCATGGATGCGGACTGGAGGGATCACGCTGAAGATCAAGGTTGCTCTGGCTACATGCAGGTCATATTCGCAGGACAATGTCTCCCACGCGGTTAGGTTGGCCACTGACCTCCTCGGCGGCGTCGAGGCGTTCTTGCCCCGTCCGCGTGACGGGTTTGTGGTTGTCAAACCGAATATGCTCTCGCCCTACCAGCCCGAGAGGGCGGTGACGACCCATCCCGCTGTCGTAGGCGCCGTTCTCGATTTGTTCAAGCAGGCCGGGGCCAAGGTCGTGGTGGGAGACAGCCCCGGACACGGCAGCGTGTCCGGCGTCGCGGCGAAGTGCGGGATAGCCGCGGTCTGCCGTGAAGCGGGCGTGGACCTCGTGTCCTTCGACGACGGGGTCGCGCGCAAGCACCCGGCCGGCCGGGTATGCAAGGAGTTCGTCCTTGCCCGGCCGATCGTTGACGCCTCGGCCGTCATCAACATCGGCAAGATGAAGACCCATGGGTTCATGACGTTCACGGGCGCCGTGAAGAACCTCTTCGGGTGCATCCCAGGGGCCGAGAAACTGCGCATGCATCTGAGGTACAACGATCCCCGCGCCTTTTCCCTGATGTTGTTGGACCTTGCCGGCCTCGTGAAGCCCCGCCTGTCGATCCTCGACGCGGTCGTAGCCATGGACGGCGACGGACCTTCGCACGGGCGGCCGAGGCACATCGGAGCCATACTGGCGTCGGAGGACCCGGTTGCCTTGGATGTCGTGGCCCTTCGGCTCGCCGGGGTGGACCCCATGCGCGTGCCGTACCTGCGCGCGGCGCGGGAGGTTAGCGCTGGCAGCACGCGGCCTGAAGAGATAGAAGTGGTGGGGGCGCCCCCGGAAGAGTTCCACGTGACGGGCTTCGCCTTGCCGCCCGCGGCGCGAGCCACTTCGGGCATATTCACGGTTGTCAGGGCTGTCCGTAAGCACGTCACCGCAATCCCCTGGGTGGACGCTGCGAAGTGCGTCGCGTGCGGGGTGTGCGCAGAGTCGTGCCCGCCCGGCGCCATCACTGTGGGTTCCGCGGGGACGGCGGCGGGGACGGCGGCGATCGCGCGGGGGACTGCAATGATAGACCGCCATCGGTGCATACGGTGTTTCTGCTGCCACGAAATGTGTCCTGAGGGAGCCATTTCCCTGCGCCGCGGTGTCATCGCCTCCATCGCGGACCGGGCCCTCGAATGGCTATAGCTATAGCCCGCGAGAGCCGGCTGGTTCGGCCCCAACGCGGTCTGCACACGGAGATCGGCGGTCCGTCCCCGCCTGTTACCTAGGCGAGCGCGTCTTGGGGCACTCATCTGGTGAGCAGCGTGGCTGTGGCTGCAGCCGCGGCGGCCGCGATGGCCGCTGCCATGACGACGGCATCGGCCGGGCGGAACGGCACGGTGCGGAGGAACGTCCGTCGTGGGTGCAGGCCGAAACAGCGGCCCTCCATGGAGATGGCCAGGCTCTCCACTTTGCCGAGCGCAGTCACGACAAGCGGAACCAACGTGTACCTGGCCATGCACCAAATGCCCCTAAGGGACGGGCGGTCCACGCCGATGCCGCGCACCATTTGGGCCTGCAACACCGTGTTCGATTGCAGCCGGAAATAGGGGACGAAGCGCATGGCGATGAGGAGGGTAAATCCATACCGATAAGGAAGCCCCAGCCGCATGAGGGTATAGGCGAGATCCTCCGCTGAGGTTGTGCTAACGAATAAGTGGCTCGCTAGGACGATGTTGAGGAAGCGCAGGGACATCTGGATCCCGCTTGCAGCGCGGGCGCCCCACGCCACCTCTCCGCCGCTTGCGAGGAAGAGCTGGCTGAGGAAAAGCACGAGCGCAAAGATAACTATCCCGCGCACTCTGCGCCACAGGATCGAAGGCGGGATTCGGCTCGCCACATGGCCGGCGAGGACCGCCGCAAATAGAATTCCTGCTTGTGCAGGGCTTTGCGCGCAAATGGCGAGCACGCAGAAGGAGACCAGTAGCGTCAGATTGGCGAGCGGGTTGAGCCTACTAAGCCCACGCCCTTGGCACGTAGTCACACAAGCCCATCCTCTCGAAATCAGCAAACGCTTCCCGCGCAGGCGCGTCCACCACGATCCGCCCGCCGTCCATGAAAATCAAGCGGTCGCAACACTGTGCCATGATGCTCGGCTCGTGCCCCACCAAGAGGATGCCCTTGCCCGAGCACGCCAGGTCATTGAGGAGGCGCGCCAAGTCCCGCGCCCGCGGGGCATCCTGTCCTACGAACGGCTCGTCGAGTAGCAGCAAGCTAGGTTCGCTCACCATGATCGCCGCCAGGTTCAGCCTGCGCTTCTGCCCGTAGCTAAGGGTCAACGGGTGGCTCGCGCGAAGCGCGAGGAGGTCAAACCGGTCGAGAAGCGCCTCGGCCGCGGGACGGCACGCCGCCTCCGGCACCCCACGACTGAGCGGCCCCGCGACCACCTCGCGCCAGACTTGGTCGGTAAAAAGCTGGTGGTTGGGGTTCTGGAACACCATCCCGATCCGCCTCGCGCGCGCCGAGACCGGGACGTTCGTGATGTCCTCGCCCTCCAGCATGACCCTCCCGGAAACGGGCCGGAGGATCCCCATTATGCTGAGGAGCAAGGTCGTCTTGCCGCTCCCGTTGTCGCCCATCACTCCGACGATCTCGCCGCTCCGGACCTCCAGGTCCACATCCTGGAGGACGATCTTGTTCCCGTATCTCTGGGTGAGGCTGCACACCTGCAGGAGAGGCGGGCCAGGCGTGCCAAGTCCCGTGTCTTGCCGCGCGTCCCCTTGGCCTGGCCCGGAGCCTGGGCCTACACCTGCGCCTGTGCCTGGGCCTGCGCCTGTGCCTGAGGCCGGGCCCGCACCTGGGCGCGGGCTTGGTGCGCCCTGCGCATCGTCGCCGCCGTCGTGCGCGAGGCATTGCGCGTCGCGGCCTTGCGGGCGGCCCTGAACGCCGCCCAGAACCGGAGCGCGAACCGACGAGGGGTGGCTGGTCCAGGGGCACGGTCCTTCGGCGTCTTCTTCGGCGTCTTCTTCGCCGCCCTTCTCGGCGACCGCGGCGCGTCCAGTACGCCGAGCGAGGAGCCCGCCGCCACCTGGCGACCTTCTGCCAGATGCAGTGTCGCCGCATGAGAGGCACGCGGGGTTACCCCATCGCCCGGGCCCGGCGAGCTCGCGCGGCGGGCCGTCGAAAGCGACGGCGCCCTCGGATAACCGCACCACCCGGTTGGCGATGCCGAAAAACCGCTCCGGCCTATGTTCCAGGATGATGATCCCCAGGCCGAGCTGCGACTGCATCTCCCCGAGGAGGCGCACGAGCGCCCCGGTGGCCCTCGGGTCGAGGTGGGCGGTGGGCTCGTCAAGAATAAGCACGCTGGGACGCATGGCGAGCACGGCCGCGAGGGCGACGCGCTGCTTTTCGCCCCCGGATAGCTCCGCGAGCCTGCGCCCGCGAAGGTGAGATGCGCCCGCGGCCTCAAGCGCCCACGTCACGCGGCGAGCAATTTCATCAGGCGCGCACATCAGGTTCTCCGGCCCGAAGGCTACTTCGTCGTCCACACGCATGGTGCAGAACTGGGCCTCTGGGTCCTGCTGCACCAAACCAACGAACTCGGCAAGATGATAAACGCTGGTCTGCGCTGGATCGAGACCGGCCACACGCACGGAGCCGGTCACGTCCGCGTCGATGGCGTGCGGTATGAAGCCCGCAAGGCACAGTGCGAGCGTGGACTTGCCACAGCCACTCGGACCGCTCACGACCATGCATTCACCGGCCTCGAGCGCTAGGTCGACGCTATTCAGTGCCGGTGCGGCGTTCCCTGGGTACCGGACAGTTAGGTTCGAGACTCTGACAACCTTCTCCATGCTCTCAAAACGCCTCATTCCGCCACGATCCGGGATGAGCCGGTCACCACGCGCCTCATTTCAGCGCAAGCTGCGTCATCGCACGGTTCACTCTACCACCAGCCGCGTTACCATCCGTACCCAGCACCCGCCCTCGTAGCCCGTGGCGATGAGCCGCAGGTTTTCGGCGTCCCGGACCAGGATCACGGCGCGGTTCTTCATGATGTCATCGAGACCGAACTCGGCCTCGTACCCGTCGGACGCCAGTACGCGCACGCGTGCAGCTGACACGTCGGGGCGGGCTTTTTCGATGATCCGAGCGAGCGGGACACCCGTGTATTCGGTGGGTGGCACGTAGGTGACCTGCCCCTTGAGCTCAGCCATCACCGTGACGGCCTCATTCTCGAAGTCTGCAGGCCGGTACACATAGGGATTGGCCACCTTGCCTTCGACTGAGCATGTCGGGCCGGTCCAGAAGGGCTCGAAGACTTCGACGTAATAGTAGACGGCGCCTCCAGCCAGCGCCAGTGACATGAGGAGCGTCAGGGCGAGTCGGGTTTTGCTAGACCGCCTGGACGATCGCCTTGCGATAGGCTCGACCTCAGCTCTGGCCCGAGCCCGGGTCCCGGCCGCACCCCACGCCTCCGCCCCGGTCCCGGCGGCCGCACCGGCCGCGGTAGGCGCGCCGGACGCGGTCGGAGCCATGGCTGCGGCCCCGGGGGCATTTGCCTCAGGGGCCCCGGTGCTTGCCGCGGGCCCCTGCGTGCGCGATGGTGGCATACCTGCCGCGCTCGACTTCGCCTTCAGCCGTATGATGCGCGCTTCTTCGAGTATGGCCAGCACGCCGTCGGCGAAGTAGCCCCCGAACACAACTCCCGACCCGAATGCGAACAGGGTCATCAAGGCGATGTAGCCCCAGGACACGCCGGAAAAGTAGAGCGCCTGGAACACCAGGACGTTCGATGCCGAGGCAACTCCCCCCGCCAAACAGAGCGCCGGGAGCGACGGTCTCCGGAACGGAAGAAGCACCACGTCCACCAGGAGGCCCTCGACGGCCGAGATGAACACTATGGGCAGCCCGTGGGTGCTGCCCGTGAACATCTCAACCACGCCCTTGATGACGCCTGCCAGGGTGCCGGCGCCCGTCCGTCCCACGGCCACGCGCACGAGCACGAACCAGAACACGTGAAGCCCCGCCATCCACTGCCCGGCGCCGAACGGCACGCCGAAAGCCTTGTTGAGCAGGTTCCCCAGATACCCCACGTAGGTACTGAGGACCCCTCCCGCGGCGCTGACCACAGCGATGAGGACGAGGTCGCGCGTGCTGAAATAGTAGTCCCGTCCTCTCACAGATGTTCTGGACGTCACTGCCCCGTATGCCTCCTTGGCTTCATTGGCCCGGCGATTCCTTGGGGAGGGAGAGACCATGCCGCAGCCCTCATGGAACTTGGCGGCGCTCCCTGTAGAACGCGGGCTGCACCGCCGCGCCTGTGCACCGCAGAGCTACTTCCCGACCGGCAGGTCCACCAGGGACAGCTCGGCGATCTGCTTGACCATGTACTTTCGCGACGGCAGGTCTTTGCCGGCGAGCATGAGAGGTGCGTCCTCTTCGGGCAAGGGCTCGCCGTTCTTCTTATAGGCCAGGATGATGTTGTTGTTACGCGCCACGAGCGAAGCCTCGAGGTCCACGCTGTAGCCGTCCCTCGAGATCACCCGCACCTTGTACCCTTGGCGCGCAAGGTCGTCGTTGAACAGGTAATGCCCTCCGGGCGCGTCGCCCCCGTCTATCATGGAGACGACGATCCAAAGCGGGAGACCCTCATATACTTCTTTGTTGCCCTCCTTGTCAGTGGTCTCCCACACCACGGCGGGGTGAGGCGTCGAGGGGCAGGTCACAGTGCTCTCGAACGTGGACCTGTCCAAAAGCGCCTGCTCCACGCCGCTGAGCTTGATCGACCAGTCCTCCACGCCCGAGACGACCTCGATCTTCGCCACGGCCTTCGTCCAGAAATGGCCGTCGGTGATGGGCGGGCGCGCAGAGCCGTCCTTGGCGATGTACACGATTCGCGGCAGCTTCTCGGCGGCCGCCGCGTCGCCGCCCGACTCGTACGCGAGGATCATGGCGAGTCCACCAGTACGGAGGACCTCGCCGCTTTCATTGTAAGACAGGACGTTCCCGCCGACCTGGGAGTAGGTGTAGGTCATCGCGTAGCCGTCGCGCGCGGTGACGCGGATCGCCTCGGACGGGCTGATGCCCCCGACCCTCGCGAGGATGTCTTCCATGTATACGCCCTTGAATTCGAACGGTCCCTCGATCTTTCCCGTGGTCTTCAGGAACGCCGCCTCTGCCGTCACCGCCGACATGCCCTCCAGATCGGACTGCGTGAGCACAACGGTCTTGCCGCCGCCCAAGACCTCGACCTGCCACGCGTCGTCCGAGGCCAACGCGACGCTTGGGAAGAGTGCGCCAGCCGTCGCCACGAGGGTCACGAGGGCCGACGCCAGGGTCGCGGCAAGCACCACACGCACACGGTTCGCTCGATTCCTTCTCATCCCTCATCCTCCTTTGGTCTGGTGAGACTTGCTCTGTGATTCTATGTCACGGCCTGACCTCGATCACCGACACGTTGCGCGCCCAGCGCCCGCCCGCCGACTTGTAGACGTTCCATCCCTGCCCGGGAAGGGACGTCAACCGGCAGTCGTCGTTGCCGTACACGCCGTCAGGCGGCGCGAAGATCAAGCGCGATCCCTCGGCCCACTCAGGGGGAGTCTTGCCGTCCTTCTCGTAAGCGAGGACCATGGGGCCCTGCAGCTTGGCCCAATCCTTCGAGACATGCACGTTCTCGTATCCGAACTCCTGCGAATAGCCATCGGTGCAACGGACCACGAGGGTCTGGCCTGGGCGGATGCCTCCGACCTGCTCGAGGAGGGTCGCCACGAGGACGCCCTTGTAAGTACCGCCGCCCGACACGTTTCCGAATTGGTTCTCGAACGCGCTCGCGGCCTCTACCGACGGCAGGAGGGCCAGGTCACCGAGGGTAAACTCCTTTTCGCCCTTCGGCCCGATCACCCTGACGCGAGGCTCCTCTATTTTGACGGCGACCTGCTTCGCCTCGACGCTCACCCGGTTGCCGCTCACACGGACGAGCGCGTAGTGGTAGAACCCGCCCTCGGCACGGGACGCATAGAGAGGCGCGCCGGCGCCGCCTGTCGTCACGTACGTGACGCCGTCCAGCGTCCGGCTGCTGAAGAGGTGGACGTGTCCGCTGAAGACCGCCAGCACCTCGTGGTCCCGAAAGAGGCGCTGGAGGCGGCGCGCCTGTTCGGCGTCAAGGAAACAATGATCGCCGCCCGGACGAGGGTCGAAGAGAGGGACGTGCATGAATACGAACTTCGGGCCGCCTTGCGCGAGCTCTCGCTCGAGCCACGCCATTTGCTCGGCGTCGAGCGCCGCCGCGGAGCTATCCAGCCCGATGAAACGGTAACCCTTCTCCACGAACGAGTAATATCGGTTCTTGCCGGTGAACTCCGTGAACAGCTTCGCGCCCTCCCCGCGGACGTCGTGGTTCCCCGGCACGGCGTACCAGGGCATGCGGAGCCTCTCGACCTGCTTAACGAACTCCTCATACTGCTCGCGCGCTCCCGACGCGACCATGTCCCCGCAGTGCAGGACGAAAGCGGGGCGTGCCGCGTTGAGGGCGTCCACGATGCGTTCCCAGACCGGGGTCCTCCCTTGACTGTCACCCACCACGGCGAAGGTGAGGCCGCCCTGCGAGAGGCCGGGAAGCCCAGGGAAGCCGGGTAGGCCGGACAGGCCTGACAAGCCGGACAAGCCCGGAAGGCCAGATAGACCGGGTAGGCAGGACAGGGCGGGCAGGCTGGATGCGCCGGATAGACCGGATAGGCCGGCGCAGTGTCCCACCAGAGCCACGCCGAGGACGCACGCTGCGAGCACCGCAAACGAGACCAGCAAGACTAGCGCTGGCCTCGTGGCCTTCTTGCAGGAAAAGCCGGCCCCGTTCCGTACGACTCCCTCGGGTGCCCGCGACATCAACATCGTGGGTTGGCACTGGAACACCGCATCGCTAGGACGTCGCATCTCGCAGCCTCCTCGGAACAGCATCTTTTACAGATAACCAAGCTCGAAGTTAGACCGCGCACAGCAAAAGGAGCCGCGGTATACGTACGAGGGCACGGAGAAAGCGCCCGATGCTCGTTTGATTTCGAGGTTGGCTATCTATAAAGCCCCGGAACAGCGTAGCATAATGAGCCGGCCCAAAGGTCGCACAGCCATGCTCTCTCGTACCCGTCCCGGAGACAACGAACTTACCCCGGGAATAGCGAAGGCCGGGTGCCACGAAAAGGCGGCAGGGCCCGGCCGAAACACAAGGCGCGACCCAGTCAGGATTGCCTGCTCTCCTTTCCGTGATGGGAGGCGTGTCCGTTTCCCGACACACCCTGCCGGTCCGCCCGCCATAGCTGGAGCTATACGCCGAACCTTAGGCCGGGGGACTCGGAGAAGCATGTAACTCTTGCTAGATACTTCTTGTTCAACCTTTCTGGAATTTCGACGCGGGGTAACGGATTCCTCCTCTTCCGTTCTGGCCCTGCGGTCCTGGCTCTGCCGTTGTAGCAAGATCGAGGGTCGAAGGTCGGAGGTCGAGCGTCGAGGGAGGGTTGAAGCAAGGGAGGGGACGGAGGGAGGCTCGGTCGAGCGAACCGCCTGTTGCCTGCTAACGTGAGAAGGCGGTCGCACGAAGACGTGCTCGGAGGGGGCTCGTTGGCTCACGGGGGAACGTACTCGTGGCGGCGACCCGAGCCCCCATGGCGTGGTGCTTACGCCGCCGGCGTGTTATGCAAACGGGGTCCCATGCCTTCTCGAGGGAATCATTGACGCGAGAGGAAACGCCGGGCTATAATCCTAGTGAAAGATGCATACGTGACCGTTCCGTGGGGGAGCAAAAGCCACCACCAAGCCAACGGGCGGCGCTAGTCGGCGGCCAGGGCGGCCGCGCGGAGCTCTAGTGACCAAGCGACGCAGCGCGCGGCACTGCCCAGCAGCACCGCGACAGAGCGACGGTGCCGAGTGGGGCGCGGCGGTTTGAGGTGGCTTGAGCTGAGACGGGTGCACCCGAACCCCTTGAACCTGATGTGGGTAATGCCACCGTAGGGAAGCGGGCGGCAAGACAGCCGGCGGCCCTTGCTTCACATCCTCTTATGGTTTATGGTCCGAGCGTGGCGCCGAGCTCGTCGCCGAGACTGCAAGTCTAGGAGCCGTGACCCAAGTGGCACGGCTCCTTTGTTGTGTTCGTCGACTGATTGCCGGCCATCGGGTCAGGAACCCTGCAAGAAGGGTCGCGCAAGTCTTTGAATAAGGAGGGACAGGCGTGGCAACAGAGGTTGAAGCAATTCCTGTGGACCAACGAACCATGGGTCCGGGGGCATTCTTTTTCATATGGGTGGGTGCGGGCATATCCCTTGCCGAGGTGCTGGCAGGCGGCTTTCTGGCTCCAGCCGGTCTTCTGGCGGGAATAGCGGCGAACTTCTTGGGACATCTTCTGGGCAACACGCTCCTCGCCCTCGGTGGTGTGGTTGGCACGGATCACGGGATCCCGTCGATGGTCTCGGTGAGGCCGTCTTTCGGAGTCAGAGGCTCGTATCTGGCGGCTGTGTTGAACGTGGTCCAGCTCGTAGGATGGACGGCCGTGATGCTGGTCGTCGCGGCTAAGGCACTGAACGCTCTGAGCTCGCAGCTCTGGGGCTTCTCAGGCTACCTGACGTGGGTGGTAGCGATGGGCGCGGCGACGACCGCCTGGGCGTGGTCGGGCCGTAAGGGTTGGAGATGGCTCGAGCCTATTGTCTCTGGTCTGCTTCTCGTGCTAAGCCTCTATGTGGGGTACAGGCTCCTGTCAACGCGCGGTCTAGGTGGCCTCCAGGCGGCAAACGAGGGCGGAGGCATGGGTTTTGGGTACGCGACTGACCTGGTAATAGCGATGCCTCTATCATGGCTTCCCTTAGTCGCCGACTACTCAAGGTTCGGAAGAGGGGGGACAGGGTCGTTCTTCGGATGCTGGATAGGATACTTCGTCTCGAGCTTCCTCATGTATGCGATTGGCTTAATCTCTTCTTTAGCCGCGGGGACAGCAGATGTAGTCGAGATTCTCACAGGGCTGGAGATTGGAGCAGTTGCGTTGGTCATAGTGGCTTTCTCTACGATCACAACCGCTTTCCTCGATGTGTACTCAACTGCCGTGTCCACTCAGAACCTATTCCCGCAGTTGCGCGAGGGGCATCTCATTCTTGCGGCTGGGTTCATCGGCACCCTGGTGGCGGCCGTCTTTCCCATCGAGCGCTATGAAAGTTTCCTTCTGCTCATAGGGGGCGTTTTTGTGCCCTTGTTCGGGATCGTCTTGGCGGACTATTTCCTTCTTAGGCGGAGGAAGCTGTCGGTTCAGGAGCTCTTCAAACGCGGAGGCGCATACTGGTACGTCCACGGCGTGAACCCCATTGCCATGATTGCGTGGGTCACAGGTGTGGTCACGTACTATGCGTGTACTGAGAACGGCCTCTCCACGGGGGCATCGATACCGAGCCTTACAGCCGCTAGTGTGATTTATGTATTGGGGATGATCCGGTGGGCGTCCAGGTTTAGTACGCCAGCGGATAGTGCTGTCGCATCTTACTCTATGCCGCGCTGAAACAGAGCGTATTTTCGTTTAGGAAAGCCCGAGGTGACTTCACAGTGAGGATCTCGAGATACATGGCACCCGATTTCGCGCGCACCGAGCCCGAGCGAGTCCCCGTGGCTCTCACGATCGCCGGGTCGGACAGCGGCGGAGGAGCGGGGATAGAGGCGGACCTCAAGACATTCACGTCTCTCGGCGTGTTCGGGGCGGTCGCGCTCACCGCCGTGACCGCTCAGAACACCCTCGGCGTGCCGGGGGTCTCCGTGCTCGACCCGGGCTTCGTCGTCGCCCAGCTGGACGCGGTCCTGACCGACTTGCAGGTGGACGCTGCCAAGACCGGAATGCTTGCCACCGCAGCCATCATAGATGCGGTAGCAGACGCCATCCAGCGGCACTCGGTGCGGAACTTGGTCGTGGACCCCGTGATGGTGAGCAAGACCCGCGCGCCGCTTTTGGCACCCGACGCGAGAGACGCTCTCGTCCGGCGCCTGCTGCCGCTCGCCACCGTGATCACTCCCAACATTCCCGAGGCCGAGGCTATCCTGGGCGTTGCGATCAAGAGCACGTCGGACGCGCGGCTTGCCGCGCAGAGGCTGAAAGACATGGGGCCGGAGTGGGTCGTGGTGAAGGGCGGCCACCTGCAGGACCAATCCGGGGATTCGGTGGACATAGCGTTCAACGGCGAGGAGCTCATCGAGCTCTGCGCCAGGCGTTACGCCACCGCGAACACACACGGCACCGGATGTACGTATTCCGCGGCCATAGCGGCATATCTCGCCCTGGGCCTGGAGGTCCCGGATGCGCTGCGGGCCGCCAAGGACTACATCACCTGGGCGGTGGCGAACTCGCTTTCATTGGGCCACGGATGCGGGCCCACCAACCACTTCTACTTCCGGCGGTCGGCCGGGCGAGCGGCCAGGCGGGGGCGGGAGGCCAGGTGAGCGGCGAGTAAGTCAGGCACGAGGCAAGCAGGCAGGCGCGGAGCGGGTTGCGAGCACTTCGGGAGCAGATGGGAGGCGGGCAGGGAGCGGTCGGTGAGCGGGCAGTAGCGGACGGGGACGGGGACATGGGCAGGCACCTGGCAGTGGGGAGGTGGCAGCGGCGTTGAAGAGGGTCCGGGCCTTGGCCATGGCTGGCTCGACAAGACATCTCACATGAACCCGAGACGGTTCGACGAGGTCGGATGTGCGAGATGAGGTTGGGGATATGCGATAGGGGGTGCGAGAGGACGTGGGAAAGCATGCAAAAGATGCAGATGAGAAGACATCGCAGAGGATGAACGAGGCCGTAACGACGAGCGATCTGAGACAGCGTGCTCCTGAAGTCCTTCGAAGGGTGAGGGAGCAGGCTCCGCTCGTGCACCACATCACGAACGTCGTCGTCACGAACATAACGGCCAACGTCACCCTGGCCGTGGGTGCGTCTCCCGTGATGGCGCATGCGCTGGAGGAGGTCCGGGACATGGCAGGCGCGGCGAGGGCGCTCGTCCTCAACATCGGCACCCTTACCCCTGAGCTCGTCGAAGCCATGATCCTGGCGGGGAGGGCCGCGAACGAGCGCTCGGTCCCGGTAGTGCTCGACCCGGTGGGCGCGGGCGCGACGCCCCTGCGCACCGAGAGCGTGCGGCGCATCCTGTCCGAAGTGAGGGTTTCCGTCCTCCGCGGAAACGAGGCCGAGGTCTCGGTCATAGGCGGGTTTGGCGGCACGATCAAGGGTGTGGACTCCGTGAGCGGGCACCACGACAAAGCCGCCCTCGCGTGCGAGACCGCTAGAAAGCTCGGGTGCGTCGTGGCCGTTACGGGAGCGACGGATTTCGTGAGCGACGGACGCCGCTTGGCACTCGTAGAAAACGGCCATCCTATGCTGCGTCACGTGACGGGCACAGGCTGCATGGCCACGTCTGTCGTGGCGGCGTTCGCGGCGGTCGAAGAGGACGCGCTCGTCGCCGCGGCGGCGGGTCTCGCCTACTACGGCTACGCGGCCGAGCGGGCAGCGGCGAAGAGCGAGGGGCCGGGGAGCTTCCAGGCGGCGCTGTTCGACTGCCTATTCAACATGACCCCGGAGGAGCTCGCGCATGGCCTCAAGGTGAGGATGGAAGCGGGGTGCGAGAGATGAGGCCTTGTGGAAGCGAGAACGGCAAGTGGGGCAGCGGAGGAGGCGGCGGCGGAGACGGAGGCCGAGGCGGGTGGTCCCCGGACCAGCGCAGAGGCCAAGGCGGAGGCGAGGAAGGGCCGGGAGGCCAAGGCGCACCAGGCGGACAGGGACGATGGCCAGGGATGCCAGTGCCGGCGCAGCCAGGGCCAGGGCAGCCTGCGCCCGCGGTAGAGGCTACCGGGGCGATGCAGGCAATGCGGGCGAGGCTCTTTCAGGGCCTTAGGCTTTATGTGGTAACCGATAGAAACCTTGCGAGGGGGCGGGAAGAGGAGGAGGTCGTGTCGCTTGCCATCGCTGGCGGCGCGACAGCCATCCAGTTCCGCGCGAAGGACTGGGACGCCGGGCGCATGGTGGAGGTAGGGCTCAGGCTGCGGCGCATCACGAGGGACATGGGGGTCCTGTACATCGTGAACGATCGCGTTGACGTGGCCATGGCCGTGGACGCCGATGGCGTCCATCTCGGCCAGGAAGACTTCCCCGTGCCGCTCGCCCGCAAGCTTCTGGGACCCGGCAGGATAATAGGCCTGACCGTGCACAACGCCGAGCAGGCCGCGGAGGCGGAGGGGCTCGGTGCGGACTACCTCGGGACCGCGGCGGTGTTCCCGACCGACACCAAGAAGTACGCCGCAGTGGCCCCTCTCGGTCTCGCGGGCCTGGAGGAGATCGTGCGCGCCACTCGCCTGCCCGTGGTCGCGATAGGCGGGGTATCGAAGAGTAACGCCGCGGAGGTGATGGCAACGGGGGTCGCTGGAATCGCCGTCGTATCGGCGGTCGTGGCCGCTGACGACATAAGGGGCGCGGCCCGCGATCTTCGGACAATCGTGGATGAAGCTCTTGGAAGGCTTGAAAGGCGGTCGAGCTAGGATGGAACGTGAGGCGCAAGCGGGAGGAAGCAGAGGAAGCAGAGGGGATGCCGGGCGGGAACGTGGCGTGCGCGGTGCTGGTGGCATCGCGGGGGGCGAATTCGGCCTCATCGGCCGCATAAGGCGACGCGTGGCCGCGGCGCACTTGGGAGAGGCCGGCAGCCTCGGCAAGCCTGGTGGGCCGGGCGGGTTTGCCGAGCGTGATGCCCCGCGGCATGTGTGTGATGGCCGCGGCGGTCACGGTGATCATCACCGCATCGGCGATGTTGGGGCGGGCCTGCTGGACACAGTGATCCTGGGGATCGGCGACGACGCCGCGGTGCTGCAACCGCCTCGCGGACGCCTCCTCGCCAGCATCGACATGCTCGTCGAGGGCGTCCACTTCGATAGGCGGCTCATCACCCCTTGGCAGCTCGGATGGAAAGCGCTTGCAGTGAACGTGAGCGACATCGCCGCCATGGGCGGCGTTCCGCTCTACGCGCTCGCTTCGATTGGGCTCAACGAGAGCGTCGACGACTCCTACGTGGACGCCGTATACGACGGCATGCTGGCTGTCGCGGAGCGCTTCGGCGTTGAGATCGTGGGCGGAGATACGGTCAAGTCTCCTCACGCGATCGTCATAGACGTTGCGATCATAGGGCAGGCGGACTCGCCCGTCACCAGGGCGGGCGCGCGGCCCGGCGATCTCGTGGCCGTCACGGGACCCCTGGGCGCCTCCGCGGCGGGACTCGCGTGGCTCCTTCACTGCCTGGAGAGGGAGGAGGGACATGATCGGCGAGATGTCGGCGGCGAGGACGCAGGCCGGGGTGGCGCAGGCGTCGAGATGAGCGACTACCACCACCCGTCCCAGTTAGGCGCGGCGACCGCCTCTCACCCGCCTCAGACGCGCGGTGGGGCAGCGCGCTCTCATCCGTCAGCACTAGAAGGCGGGGCTGAGGGCTCTCATCCATCCTACGTGGGCGGCGGCCCGGCGGTCGGCGCCCACCCCTCGTGGGCGCAGGAGCTTGTTAGGGCGCACCTTGAGCCCATGCCGCGGGTGCCCGAGGGCCACGCGCTCGCCGCGAGCGGAGCGGTCACCGCTATGATGGACATAAGCGACGGCCTTGCCAACGAGGTCAATCACATCGCCGAGGAAAGCGGCGTCGGGGTCGTGGTGTACGCAGCGGATGTGCCCATCAGCGAGGCCACCGCGGCGGCGGGACGCGCGCTCGGCCGCGATCCTCTCCACTGGGCGCTGTTCGGCGGCGAGGATTACGAACTCGTGTTCACTTTCAAGCGCGATCAGACGGAAGCCGCCTCCCGCTGCCTGGCCTCGGTAGGGGGGCGCCTTTACGTCGTTGGCGAGATCGTGCCCAGCGAGAGAGGGGTAAAGCTCGTCACCGCGAGCGGGAAGACTACGGACCTGTCCCCGGCCGGCTACGACCACTTCGCCACTCGCACTTCGTAGGGTGGGCTCGTAAGGCGGGAAGCGTTGCCGTGGCTGAGACGTTTGCATGTTCGCCAGAGTAGGATGGGAGCGCCGGCCAACATGTAGGTAGTACGCGCCCGCGCCACAAGAGATCAGCAATTCACACCGCATCTTCCGACCAAATCTGTGGTGCCAAAGCACGTTGCATCGTAACGTGCCATAGAGAACCACTTCCCCGGCAGCGCGCCAAGCAGGGCAACTATGCTCTCAGAGATACACTTTGCACCGCACAGCAGAGGAGATCATCCTCTCCACGTCCCTAAAGTGTCGACACACGAGCAGACGCCTCCGTTGCCTGGCGAGTAAGCGCAGCAACAGCGGAATGAGGAGGATTCTGCATATCCATAAAGAATACCGAATTTTGGGGTAGCACTCTCTATGTAGGAAGAATGAGGGAACCCATCTGGGGGACGAGTCAGAGCAACCTGTCGGAATGCTCGAAACGCTCAAGTTCCGAATGGCACAGAGGCAGTGCGCGCAGCAACCTGCGATGGCTCTGCAAATGCATCGTTCGTCAACTGCTCTGCTCCTCGCGCAGGCCGCGGCACTGGTTCGCTAGTGGAGAACCGCCTCGATGCGGAACTGTACCTGACTACGCACAGGCACTAACATCATCGGAATCATCGGTCTAGCCCTCAACTGCGGGTAATGGGACTTGCACGGGAGTACCGTACGGGCCATGCCAGGTAGAGTCAATGGTACCCTGAGGCCTCGACAGTGCATGGTGACGGCGACTTGAGGATTCGATTCTCTCTGGGACGGAGGGCCTTATGAGACTGCACGACCTAATCAAGCAAATGGAGACCAATTACTACAAAATGCTGGTAATAGTGGACAATGGACACCAGCCGGAGAAGATCATTGGTCCCCTGCAAGCAGAGGGCTGGACCGCGGTTGATGTGACCGATGCCGTGCTCAAGCTTATTGAAGGAATCCCCGGGGAGAAGGTGAGAGTGCGGATTGGCGGCAAGCTGAAAGAATGGTTCCATTCCCTGCCGGACAGGCTTGTTCTCTACAATACTAGCATTTTGTACTCTCCGGAATTGGGCAGACTCAACCCGGTGGGTGCGTTCAAATACAAGTCCCGGGAAAAGGAAGTTGTCGTGCTCCTGGAAGGTCGTCTGGCCTGCAACCGGATCCAGTATTCCCAGTACGGCCGGCCCGACTACGCGGAGATGGATGTGAGCGAGGTAATCCACGCCAGAATGGAGGATATTGATGGCTAAGGTAGGCGAGCTTCTCAACTTCGAAAGGATTAGGGAAGTAGTTGACATAGATTCCATTGTCGACAAGAGAGCGATGGTCGAGAACTATGTCATTTCCCCATCCCTGGAGGAATCCCTGGTTCACCTTTTCCGAGACCTGAACTCCAGCACGCACAAGGCTGCCCAGATCATTGGTGGCTACGGTTCCGGCAAGTCGCACCTCTTGGCCTTCATTATCTCCCTGCTGACCGAGCCTGGTCTGGCCAAGTATGTGCAAAACGAGCACGTCAGGGCGGCCGTTGAAGCCCTAGGGCGGGATTTTGCGGTAGTGAACTGGGAGCTGCAACCGAATGACGTGAGTTTGAGCGAGTATTTCTATGATCAACTGGAAATCCAGTTGAAAGAGAAATACGGCCTCTGTGTGAATTTGCCCACCACGGGCGTGATCGACCATAAGAAGACAATCCTTCAGGTGCTGGAAAGGGTGAAGGAGGGCCATCCCACCCGGGGCTTGGTCGTGGTGATAGACGAGATTTCCGACTTCCTGAAGCAGAAGTCCAAGGAGAAGCTCAATCAAGACGTCCAATTCCTGCGCGTGCTGGGCCAGGTGGCGCAGAATAGCGACTTCATGTTTATCGGGGCCATGCAGGAGCACATCTTCACCAACCCCAAGTATGTGGACGAAGCTGAAAGCTTCGGCCGGGTGGCCGAGCGCTTCCAGGTCATCACCATCAAACGAGAAGACATCAAGCAGGTGATCGCGAAGCGGGTCCTCAGCAAGACACCTGAACAGCGTTTGTGGCTAGAAGAGCTCTTCAAGGAGTACGTGCACTACTTCCCTCATCTACAGGCCAGCCTGGATGAGTATATTGGTCTTTTCCCGCTCCACCCTTATGTAATCCAGGTGTTTAGCGAACTACCCTATTTCGAGAAACGAGGCGTGATCCAGTTCACCATCCAGGAAGTAGAACAGATACTAGACCGCGACTTCCCCTTCTTGATCACCTACGACCGGATCTACGACGAAATCGCCTCCAAGCACACTGTGAAGAACCTGGAGACTGTATCTCCAGTGGTCAACGCCATTCAGACCCTGGAGAGCAAAGTGGATCTCCTGGACCGCCGCCACCAGGACACTGCCCGGAAAATCGTCAAAGCGCTGGCTGTACTAAGGCTGTATGGCAAAAGCGTCAGCAACGGGGCCACCGCCGAGGAACTTGCGAATACCCTCCTCATCTTGCCTGGCAACAGACTGATGGAGGCCGCGGATGAGATCTCCCTGGTGCTGAGCAACTTCCGCAAGGTTACTGACGGGCAGTTCATCAACGTGACTCGGGATGGCTATTACTTTCTGGACCTCGACTTGGCAGTGGATTACGACCAGGTGATCCGGCGCCGCGCCGAAAACCTGCCGGAAGACAGCCTTGACGAGGAGATCGTGTCCATCCTGAAGGAGCAGCTTCTCCTTGAGGAGGGCGCGGCGCGTTACGCTTTTCGCGACAGTTGTGAATGGTCCAGCCGTCGCTCCTTCCGAGAAGGCGTGTTTGTCTACGAGACCGGCAAGGGCGACCTCGTTGAGGCCGACGGCGACTACAGAATCGTCTTTGTTTCTCCTTTTTGCGCCGGGAACCGTTATGCCCCAGCGGAGGACTGCGCGGTGATTAGCGGTTCCCTGTCGCCTGAGGCCGTGGAGCTCCTGAGGCTGACCACTGCTGCCCACCTCTTGGCCAAAGACAACTACCAGCGCAGTATCATGGAGAAGAAGTACGCCACGTTGAAGAAAGGTTTTGTCGAGATGTTCGTACGTGCCTGGTTGGAGACCGGCCGGGTGGATATTGGCAAGAACCAGAAGGGCATCAAGGCATTGATAGCCAAGGAGTTTAGCAACTTCGACGAGCTGTTTACCGAGGTGAAGCCACAGTT
This sequence comes from Bacillota bacterium, assembly GCA_012842395.1. Lineage (NCBI taxonomy): Bacteria > Bacillati > Bacillota > Bacillota bacterium. The sequence continues at coordinate 75,571 of DUSX01000020.1, read as the reverse complement.
CTTTGAGGACTATTTCAGTCGGAAGTACCCTAAGCACCCCAAGTTTGGCCAGCGCATTACGCGTGAGAACATCGCCGGTGAGTTCGGCGCCGCCATCAAGGAGCTGCTTAGCAGGGGCAACGTCCAATCGATTTTCTCTGGCACCAAGTCTATATTGAGCGCTCTTGACCTGCTTGACGCCCAGGGTAACCTATCCACCAGCTCTTCGGAGGTGGCGTCCGAAATCCTCGAGACGGCAAGGGCCAATGCGGGAAAGGTCGTGTCGGTTGAGGAAATCCTCAACCGGTTCGCGGGGCCTCCGTACGGCTACGACCGGTACATGACCGCCTTCGTGATGTTGATATTGACCTACAATGGTGAGATCGTCCTCAAGGCCGCCGGCGGCAAGATGATTACCTCATCCGAGGTGCACGAAACCTTTGGGACAGGTCTGGAAGCCTTCGAGAGCGTTAAGTACCTGGCCATAGAAAGTGACTTCAACCCCCAGCCGGTGATCGACCTCATGCTCGTCCTCGGCATGGATCACGCCAGCGCTGCCAAAATGCGTGTGACCGCCAGGCGGGGCGAGGCAGTGCGCGACTTTCGCACCCGTTACCTGGAGATCAGGGAACAAGTGGACGTTGTCCAGAGAAGGCTCGAGGCCTTGGCCCTGGATGCCGCCGGGTTCGTTGACGTTGATGGTTTGAGGCGGTACCACCAGGTCTTGGCGGACATCCCTCTGGCCAACTTCGAGCAGGTAAAGACACCCAGCGATTTCAAGAAGATTGTATACGATGATGCAACGATCCGCAGAATCGGTGAAGCCTACAAGACCCTCCAGGACCTGAGCCACTTCTACAAGACGTACACGGAACAGCTAGAGAAGGAAGTGACATATGCCCGGCAGGTTAAGAAGGTCGTTGAGGACTACCCGAGCCTATTCCCTGCTGACGACCTACAGGAATTCCTCCAAGGAGCCTTTGCCATCCTAGCGGACGCGAGCCGCCTCTTGAACCGGTCCGAGCTGCTGTCGCTCTTGGGCAAGCTGGAGCAGGTCCGTCGAAAGTACGTAGCCGCTTACTTCGCGGCACACGAAAGGTATGTGGGCGGGAAGGCAGGCTGGAACAGGCTTAGTGAGCTGACCGCCAGCCAGACCTGGCAGAACCTTCTCCTGCTAAAGAACGTCGCCGTCTTGAACAAGTACCCTCTCAACATGGTGGAAAACGAAATCTCAGTGCTCGCCAACCAGCGCTGCGATGGGTTTAGGGTCGAACTCATCGAGAAGACCCCTTTGTGCCCGCGCTGCAACTTCCCCAAGGGCTTCATCGGGAGGAGCATTGCCCAGCGGATCGCTGTCCTGGAGGACAAAGTGGAGAGTATGAGCCGTGAGTGGGGGGAAACCATCCTTGCCGAGATGAGCAACTACCGGGATAACCTGGACTACCTGCAGGCGGGCGAGAAGGAATTGATTCTGAAGGTAATGGAGAGCGGGAAGCTGCCGGCGGTGGTCACCGAGGATCTGGTGGTGGCCCTTAACAACCTTTTCAAGGAGGTAGTCTCGGTAGAGGTCGACGCGAAGGGGCTTCTGGAAGCGGTGTTCGCCGGCGCCCGGGTCATGGACTATTTCACCTTTGAGCGAAAGCTGAATGAGTGGAAGCAGAAGCTGGTGGCCGGCCATGACCTGGACAAGGTGCGCATCAAGCTATCCGGCGAAGACGTGTAACAGGTGAAGAACGGAGGCAAAGAGATGGATTGCGTGACGAAGAGGCTGTTTGAAGTTGACGGGGGGGATCCACAACCAGAGTTGGAGGATGACTTCGCCCGCTCCTGCCGCCCCCTTTCCGAGTTGCTAGACACAGTACGCCAAGTGGAGGGTTTTCCCCTTGGGCGAGACGAGGACATCCTTGCCCTCTCCGACCCTCCCTACTACACTGCCTGTCCCAATCCCTACCTGGGAGAGTTCATCAAGCGGTACGGCAAACCCTACGATGAAGCCACCGATACTTACCAACGCCCGCCCTTTGTGGCCGACGTGACTGAGGGGAAGAACGACCCCGTCTACAACGCCCACTCCTACCATACCAAAGTGCCTCACAAGGCCATAATGGAATACATCGAGCACTACACCGAGCCGGGCGATATCGTCTTCGACGGCTTCTGCGGCAGCGGTATGACCGGCGTGGCGGCGCAGCTTCTGGGCCGGCGAGCCATCCTCTGTGACCTCTCGCCGGCCGCTACGTTCATCGCCTACAATTACAACACCCCGGTGGACGTGGCTGAGTTCGAGCGCGAGGCGAAACGGATCCTTGCCGAAGTGGAAAAGGAATGCGGCTGGATGTATGAGACCCTCCACACCGACGGCCGCACCAGGGGGCGGATCAACTATACCGTCTGGTCCGACGTCTTCATCTGCCCGTACTGCGGCAACGAGTACGTCTTTTGGGACGCGGCGGTGGATAAGGTGCGGGGGAAAGTGCTTGAGGAATACCCCTGCCCCTCCTGCGGGGCACGCGTATCTAAACGCGAATGCGAGCGGGCATGGGTGACCTTTTACGACCAGGCCATCGGCCAGCAAGTCACCCAGGCCAAGCAGGTGCCAGTGCTAATCAACTATGCCGTGGGGAAGAAGCGGTTTGAAAAGAAGCCGGACCAGTTCGACCTGGACCTGATCCGCAGGATCGAGGAGAGCGCCATTCCGTACTGGTTCCCGACAGACCGGATGCCGGAGGGCTACAATACCGAGCAGCCCAAGCGGTCCCACGGCCTTACCCACGTGCACCATTTCTACACCAAGAGGAATCTGTGGATTATGTCCAGCACAATAGCTAAGTTCCGAGAGCGATTGTCTTCCAGATGGTTACTGTTTCTTATGACATCGTTTATTGTCAAGACTGGGAGCAAGCTCCACAATATCGGGCTAAAGAATGGTAGTCTCAATCTTGCCGGACAAGTGCCAAATACTTTGTACGTCCCAAGTTCCGTTGCTGAAAGGGACATATTCGAACTGGCACGTGGTAAAGTAGAAGACCTTCTTCCTGCAATGAGTCTTGAGAAACAGGAAGGTTTCATCGTGCTTGGATGTCAATCAACTACTAACGTGGTTTCATGTGACAACTCGGTGGACTACATCTTCACCGACCCGCCTTTTGGCAGCAACCTGATGTACTCCGAGCTCAACTTCCTCTGGGAGGCGTGGCTAAGGGTTTTCACCAACAACAAGCCCGAGGCCATCATCAACGAAACCCAGGGTAAGGGTCTGGCTGAGTACAAGGAGCTCATGACTGCCTGCTTCAAGGAGATGTACCGCATCCTCAAGCCCAACCGCTGGATGACCGTGGTCTTCCACAACTCCAAGGCTGCGGTGTGGAACGCTATCCAGGAGGCCATCACCAAGGCTGGCTTTGTTATTACCCAGGTGACGGTCATGGACAGGAAGCAGGGCACTTTCAAGCAGGTCACTTCCGCCGGCGCGGTGAAGAACGACCTCATCATCAACGCCTACAAGCCGAAGAAACGGATGGAAGACAACTTCCTGCGCCGGGCCGGGGCGGGCCTGGAGCGGGACTTCGTGACCGACCTCTTGGAGCACCTCCCCGTGGCCCCCAACGTCGGCCGCACCGAGAAGATGCTTTACTCCAAGCTTCTGGCCTACTACGTGCAACGGGGTTACGAGATCCGCCTGGACGCGAGACAGTTCTATACCCTGCTTAAAGAGAACTTCAAGCTGATTGACGGCTACTGGTTCACCGACGAACAGGTCTTGAAATACGATGAATGGAAGAGAAGGCAGAGGCTGGATGGCATCAAGGAGGTGCGGTCTGGCCAGCTAATCCTCCTTGTGAGCGACGAGCGGTCGGCCTTGACTTGGCTCTACAACTTCCTGGAGAGTCCCCAGACCTACACCGACATCTACACCGCGTACAGCCGGGCTCTGGTGCAGAGCGACGACGCCATCCCGGAGCTGAGGGAGCTTCTGGATAGCAACTTCATCCTGGAAGGCGGGCGTTACCGCCGCCCGCAGACAGAACAGGAAAGAGAAGCTGTTGAGGCTCAGCGAGAAAGGGATCTGGACAGGGCGTTCGACCGCCTCCTGGCCGAGGCCAGGAGCGGGGTCAAGAGGCTGAAGGGGGTGCGCAAGGAGGCGCTCATGCTCGGTTTCACGAGAGCTTATCGAGAGAAGCGCTACGGCGACATCCTGGCCGTGGCCAGGCGGCTAGACCAGGACTTCTTGGAGACAAACGGAGAGATCAACGACTTTGTGGAAATCGCCAGGCTAAAAACGGGAGAGGAATAACGGATGCAGCCAGGGGTGCAGGTGCGCAGCGCCGCCTATCCAGAAAAGGGGACGGGCGTGGTCCTGGGGACCAACGAGTTTCTCGACCAGGTCTACGTGGACGTTTTCTTTGAAAGGACCAGAGAGCGGCTCACGCTGCCTCTAGGCGATCTCAGTCTGGTCCTAGACCCGCTAGCGAAGATCAGAGCAGGCAGTTTTTCCACTGCTGCTCGCTTCAGGCTACGCTGGCTTGTGGAGCAGATCCGCGCCGAGAGCTCCGGGGAGGACCTCGTGGCCGCCGGGAGCTTCAAGATCATCCCCCTACCCCACCAACTCCTGGTGGTGAGCTTCGTCTTAGACCAGTTCAAGCCACGCGTCCTGATCGCCGACGAGGTGGGCCTAGGCAAGACCATCGAGGCGGCCCTGGTATACGAGGAGCTGAAAGCCAGGGGCATGGTTAAGAGGGTACTGGTGGTGGTACCGTCGGGGCTTTGCCCGCAGTGGCGAGAGGAAATGAAAGTCAAGTTCGGCGAGGATTTCGTCATCTACGATCGTGCCACCGTCCGGTCCCTGCAGCAGCTTCACGGCGAGATGACCAACGTATGGACGCTGGCAGACCGGGTGATTACCTCGCTGGACTTCATCAAGCCCAAGAGGATCACCGACGACCTGGACGAGCGTGCGGCCCGGGCCCGCCGGTGGCACAACGAGCGTGTTTCTGCGGCCGCAGCAGCGGCCAGGTTTGACATGGTCATCTTTGACGAAGCCAACAAGTTGACCAAGGACATGGCTGGCGAAGAGACAGCACGATACAAGATAGGCAGGTCTCTGGCCGAGGCGGCGCCCGTGGTGCTTCTGCTCAGCGCCACCCCGCACCAGGGAGACCAGCACAAGTTCCGTAACCTGCTGCGGCTGATAGATCCCTACTCATTCTCCGGCGACGGCAGGGTCACGGCTGAAGACGTCAAGAAGGTGACAGTACGGAACAACAAGCGGGCTGTGATTGACTTCCGTGGAAACCGCCTCTTCAAGCAGCGGGTGGCCACCCTGTGCCTGATTCACCGGGATGAGGTGGCGGACAAGGTGGAGCTAGACCTCTACCGGTCGGTGACCGACTATGTGACTACCTTTTACGAATTAGCCCGGCAGCAGAACAACCACGCCATGATGTTCTTGCTGCTCATTTACCAACGCATGGTGAGCAGCAGCTCGAGAGCCATCCGGAAGTCCCTGTCCGCTCGCCTGGCGGCTTTGGAGGAGCTGCGCCACCGTGCGATCGCTCAGGAGCCTGGAAGCGACTGGGAGGAACTCGACTGGGATGATATGCAAGAATTGACGGCGGAGGAGCAGTTGGCCGAACTCACGCGGGCTGGTGCCATTCGTTGGGGCGGTATCGACCCGGTTGCCTTAGAGGTTGAGATCGCAGCCCTGAGAAAATGCCTTGCCCTGGCGGAACAGGCTACGGTTGGCCGCAATGACGTCAAGTTTGCCAGGCTGCTGGAGATCGTCAATGAACTCAGAATTCAGGAGAACAATCCTCGCTTGAAGTTCATCATCTTCACCGAGTTTCTCGAGACGCAGGCCTATCTGCAAGAGCGCCTGGCTAGCCTGGGCTACCGTACGGCGTTCATCAACGGCGGCATGTCCACTGCTGAGCGAGTCGCGCAGGTGGAACGGTTCCGCGGTGAGGCGGAAGTTCTCATTTCTACCGACGCCGGCGGGGAAGGCATAAACCTGCAGTTCTCCCATGTCCTGATCAATTACGACCTGCCCTGGAACCCCATGCGCTTGGAGCAACGTATCGGCCGCGTTGACCGCATAGGCCAAGAACACGATGTGAAGGTAATCAACCTCCAACTGGCGGACACGGTGGAGAACCGGGTGCGGGAGGTAATCGAAAACAAGCTGGATATCATCCGCAGGGAGTTCTGCGCTGGCGAAGACAAGCTGGCCGACATCATAGGCGTCCTCCAGGACGAGTTCGATTTCGAGAGAGTCTACATTGAGGCCTTGCTCAAACAAGGCCGCGAGACAGCCGATCTGGAGGCGGTGTCCCGGCAGATTCTCGAGCGGGCCCGCGCAGTCGTTGAGGAAGAACGACTAGCCATGCCTATCTCCAGCTTGTCCGCGGAGTACGCTGTGGCGTCGCAGCGAAATCTGGAGAGGAGAGCAAGGCAGGCGCAAAGGTTGGTAGAGCAGTACCTTCAGGTCTACGGCGTCAACCTGCACTCTTACAAGGAGAGGGAAGGGGTCTATTACTTTCAGGACCCCAGGAGCGGAAGGCGCCTGCACAATGTGATCTTCGAGCAGAAGCACACCCTGGACAATGAGGGGAGCGAACTCTTGAGTCTTCAGCACCCCTACATGGTGGGGCTGTTATCTGACCTGGAGGATGCCTTGCGGGACGATACCACAGCTAAGCTGGTAGTACGCGAGAGCAAGTTCAGCGGGGAAAAGGGGCTCTTGTTTGTCTACCGGTTGACTCTCACAAACTGCCTAGACCCTGCGGGACATCATCTAGTGCCTTGTTACGTGAGCGTTGCCGGGGGCATAGGGCGGGTGAACGGTAGGGTATCCCGCTATTTTCGGGATTGTGAGCAGCTCAACTGCACCGACCTTGCAGATGGAAACGTGCCCTATGATCTGTTGGAGGAGGCCTGGCATCTAGCCCGCGGAGCAGCGCAGCAAGAGGCGGCCGTCCTGTTTTTCCAGGCAAAGGAACGTTTGGAGAAGAGGCTGAGGGATGAGGAGGCGAAGTTTGAGAGGTTCTACCAAGACCGCAAGCTTGCTATCGAGAGGATCGCCGTGGAGAATATCCGAGCAGCCAAGGAAGAAGAGCTGGAGGATGATCGGAAGGCCAGGCAACAGGAGTGGTTGCGCCGAAGGCAACTAGCGCCCAGCCTGAGTCTGGAACAACTTGCGTACGTGGAGTTTGTGTAATGGGTGAGAAATGGTACGCGAAGTTGGTCAATAAGATAGCGCGGTCCTACCACGACGTGATTGTGGTCATCGACCACGACCGCCTCGGCCGATTGGCCGAACTACGGACGGCACTGGCGGGTGCTTTCGCTCTCCATGATTACAAAGGAGAGCTGTCTTTGCGGCGTTTCCTCAGGGAGAATGCCAGCAGACGCATGCTTATCTTCAAGCCCCCAGAGCACGGCCACCTTCCTTACGACGTGGAGAGCAGATCTGATGTGATCTCGTGGCAGCTCGCGGAGGTCTTTCCGAAACTCCACCCTGCGGCACTCGCAGACCTGCCAGAAGAGCAGTACCAGCGGCTCTATGAGGTCTACGAACAGCGGGAGCAGATGCTTCGGCCCTTGGACGTAGAAGAAACCAAAGCAGTGCTCATCGAGTGGCTGGATGGGACGGCAGCGCACGCGAGGCGCGGTGAATCTCACAGCGCTGACGAGGCCAGACCTTGCACGCATGAGGACGGCGACGTAAAATGTCGCTGTCAAGCCCTGGTCCGGGAGATCGAGGGGCTCCTGGCGTGCCGCCCGGTCGACTGGCGCGCCGTAGCCCCCCTGTGGGGAGAGTTATCTTATTGTTACTGCCAGGCGGGGACGAAACCACCGGAGATTGATGCTTTGGACCAGAAGATTAGTGAAGCATTCGCTGAATACATCCGGACTTGTTACTGTAAGCTCTTCTACGAAGGCTATCTCACCAGGCCGGCCACCGTTGATAAGGTGCTGCACTTCTTGGCCTACCAGCCGGCTGCTAAGAAGGCCCTAATCTGTATGGATGGCATGGGGTTTCAGGAATGGTGCTGCCTGAGGCGGTATTTGACGAGTCACGGGTTACATAGATTCGACGTAGTGGCCGTCTTCGCCCTCCTGCCCACCTTGACCCGGACCTCACGGCGCGCCCTGTTTTGTGGCCTGCCTGCACCCGAGGGCCACCTAGACGAAGAAAAGGGCTTTCTGCGGTTTGTCCGGCAGAAATGGCCCGATGGAGAGCGCCGGTCAGCCTGGATATTCACGAATACCAACCTCAGGTGGCGGGACGAGTACCTGAGTTTTGACTACCTCGCCATGTCTTGTAACCTGGTGGACAACCTAGCACACGCCGCCGTGGGTGTGCAGGACAGCAAGGAACCGATGCAGACGAACCTTCTTGTGGAGCTGGACAGATCTGGGTTTGCCGACACGGTGCAGAGACTGCTAGAGGTGGGCTACCGAGTCTACGTCACTGCCGATCATGGTTCGGTGTGGTGCCGGGGCAACGGCCACCAGGCCAGCAAGTGGCTGGTGGAAGAGAAGGCCCGGCGGGCGCTGCTGTTCCCCAACAAGATCCTGGCAAAGGATTTCGCGGAAGGGAAAGACGTGCTAGTATACGAGAACGGTTATCTCTTTGGAGATGCGGTGGCCATCTTTCCAGTCGGCCGGGAGATGTTTGCACCGGCAGGAGAGGCGGGCATTAGCCACGGCGGTATTCACCCAGAGGAAGCGATTGTGCCTTTCATTGAAGTGCAGGGGTGAATTCGGTCCGAGGCTGTACATACCCACCCGGCGTTTCGTTTGGCGGGAGGAAGACGATTGGTGAGAGACACGCTAGTCGGCTTTGATCGGCCGCTCAGGCCGCACTGGATCTACGAAAGCCTACGCCTGGCCAGGCCGGGCCAGAGGCTGTCGGAGCTGAATGCCCCGTTCGAGCACATAGTGCGGGAGCTAACCGGCAGGGAGGGGAAGCGCAAAGTCCGTACTGTGCTTTTCCGGTGTTTCTTGCGCGATGACCAAGACAAGTCGAGGGTGAGACAGAATCTGGTATTAAGGGATTTGAGTCTGCAGCACGACTTGGCTTTCATGACGCCAATCTACCTCTTCTACTTGGTGGCTCGGACAGAGGTGTTGCGAAGGATCTCCGACCACATTTTCCGGCTTTACGATTTCGGCAGTGAGGTCAAAATGGCGTTTCTGAAGGCGAAAATGACAGAGAGTCTAGGCGAGCGGGACGTGGTGGTCCGGTCAACGAGAGCCTTCATTCAGACCCTCGAGCATTTCGGCGTAGTGGCGAGACGCGACGGTCAGCCGGCTTTGTGCAGGAGACTCCCGGTTGGCGAGGACCAAGCCCGGATCATACTGCAGCTTTTCGCCTTGGAGATTCTGGGTGCACCGCAAGTCTCCTTGACTGACCTCCCCCGAGCCGTGTTCGACTTCTTTGCCCTTCCAGATCTAAGGACGCTGGCACAGAAATACAATGGCCAGTTGTGGGATTATCAGCACCGGGTGACGGATGATTTGCTGATGGTGTACCTTAACTCATTCTCTGCAGCAACTCGAAATGAAGATTGGCGTGAGTCAGAGCCGAGCCACCCTCTGTCAGGGCGCCGGAGCCAACGACCACATTCCCGCTCTTAAGCCCAGTAGCTGTGCGCCTCACGTTGGCCGCCAAGCGCACGCCTCGCAGCGGGCAACGCGTCGTGCTGCCGGCCGGGTCATCCGGCGTTGCGCCAGCCGTGCCCCCCGCTGGGTCACGTACGCTGCGGTATGCCACGGCAGCCGGCGGTGCTGCTGGCCGGCCCTGTTGCCCGCCGCCGGGGGCCGCGCGCGGCGGCCACTTGTTTTGCCGACCATCCTGCTACCTGAGCAGGCATCTCTTGAACCACTCGACGGTCTTGCGTATCACTTCGGCCTCCCACACCGCCGAATTGAACGTGTGGTCCGCCCCGGCGACAATGTGCACCTCGACGGTCCCGCCAGCCTCCTTTATAGCCCTCTCGTACATCGCGCTATGGCTGACCGGAACAGATTCGTCCTGGTCGCCGTGGATCACGAGGACCGGGGCCTTGCACCTGCGCACAGTCTCCAGCGGCCTCGCCTCGGTGAGGGTCAATATGAAGTCCCTTCCAACCACGTTGCCCCTCACGTCCGCCCTTCGCGGTATCGCGAACGGGGGTATCTGGCCGTTACCCCAACTTTCAGACTGCGTGCGGTTCTTTCGTTCATCTCCACCCGCTCCACTTGCTGCGTCCACTCCACCGGGTCCGCCCGCGCCGCTCCCGTCACCGGCTCGATTTGCGGTCGCCCGGTCCGAGCTTTCCGCGTCCGCGTCGCCAACGCCGGAGACTTCCCGCCATGCGCCCGACTTCGCAGGCACCAGGAACGTGCTTTCCAAGTCCGCCACCGCGGACCACAACACCACGGACCTGACCCTCGGATCGTCGCTGACGGACGCGGCCACAGCCCCGCCCATGCTGAGGCCGAGTATCCCAATGTTGTTCCCGTCCACCCCCGGAAGGCCGGACACGTAGTCCAGCGAAACCCTGGCGTCCGAGATCTCTCCCGGCAGAGTCATGTCCTCGAAATCTCCCTCGCTGTCGCCCGAGCCACGGAAATCGAACCGCAAGGCGACGATCCCTGCACGCGCCAGCGCCTCCGCGGCCTTGACGAAGATGCGATGTGGCTCGACCTTGGTTCCCGTGAACCCATGGAATAGGACCACTGCCGGAACCTTGTCCTGGTCTGCCGCAGCCGGACGATGAATGACACCTATGAGCTTCTGGCCCTCGTTCACAAACGTAATCGGCTCTCTCGTGGTCAGCATGCCCACCCCTCCCTGAACGTCTCGCTCTGTTGTGACGTTCAGCAGGGAGGCGCCGATTCCTTCTCGAAGTGGCTCGGTCGGACGCAACTCGCTCAAGGATGACGTGCACACGCATGGCTTCCGCGAGAGCAACCTGCACAAGCGCAAGTTGCACAAGACGGGGCTCTGGGGCCAAGCCCTATTCGGCCAAGCTCAATTCTAAACGAGACACGGGAGGGAGAGCTGCACATCTGATGGCGCGCGGGGTGAAGGGGGACGCGGAACGAGGCTCGGAGGGACGCGCAGACCCGGGGTAGAATGCTGGACGGCGCGCTGGGGTCGGAGCCAAATACTGAACGGGGCCCGGAGGACGAAGCTGGATGCTGTATGGCAAAGAGGCGCTGGGCACGAGGCCCGGTACCGACCCGCTAGACCTGTGCGTCTCCGGCAGCCATCCAGTCTTCGATCCTGTCTAAGAAAGCCTGTGCACGAGAGAACTCGAGATCGCTGAATTCTCCGAGGTCCCCGAGCTCTGTCCTAGCAAACTCAAGCCTCCTGATTATGCTGTCCCTGGAAGTCCGGTCCACGTCTAGGCGCCCACGTGTTTGTGCTCGGCAGTCCGACGGTGTGCCCGCCGGAGTCTCCACGGGTCATTGAGCAACTCGCTGAAGTCTTCCGCCTCGCGCGAGACATCAGCATGTACTGCAGATAGAATGCCCTGTCGCGAACGACGAGGGGGTATGCCTCTCAAAGCTGCCCACGCCACTGACGCGTTTGCTTCGTTCAAGACGATGAGGTCGACATCTTTGCGAAGGAGCGCCTCGAGCTCTGCTGCGATGCCGTTGACTGAGGTCAAATCGTGTGCGTCGGCGAAGTATACTGCCACATCCACGTCTGAGCGTCGTGTTGCCTTACCCCTGGCATGCGACCCGAACGGGTCCCGAACCTTTCGTTCAGGAGGCCCCAAAAGACTCCCGAAGACTCCCGGACCTCAGAAGGAGCCTCATGAGTCACGTCCCGCCTACGGCTTGATTGTACCGGCAAGTCGCCCCGGAAGCAATGAGATCCGTTCTCCTTCTTCTAATCAAACGACCTCCGAACGAGACTGCATCTGAAAGGAAAGCGCGGAGGGGACGGAGATTCTTCCTTTTCCCAGCCATCACCGCCCCCCTGGGAATAACGTTTCTGCCGTCAGCGGATCCGCTGACTTTCCGTTGGCTCAATTCCTCGACAGCATGCACGCTATCGCGCATGCGGCAAGGCCTCCTAGCAGGGCTAGCGCCATGATGCTGGCCGCACATCCGGTTCTCCCAGGTTTTGCTCCGGCCTCCTCGTGGCTGTGCGGGATTGGTTCGCTGGCGCGGATGCTAACACGCTTTCCTGAGAGCATTGTCTTCAGGTACGTTTCCCCATCCGCATTCGTCAGAGACAGTAACTGGAGGACAGCACATGCATCCGAGGCCGCCCTGTGTTGCTCATTTGTCCTGATCCGGTGGTATTCCAAGAGGTAAGGCAAGCTCCGTCGCTTACATCCGTACTTCGTCCAGTCCACGCACGACATCGAACAGAACCACGGTTTTTTCGGCAGGTACCGCTGGGCGAAACCGCAGTCGAATTCGGCGTTGTGTGCTATGTAGAACTCAGCACGGCTAGCAATGGACCTTATTCTGTCTTCATCGAGGGTTTTGCCCTTGAGCACTTCTCGTGTAAGGCCGTGCACCCAGGTGGCATCCGGCGGAATCGGACGCCTCGGCTCACGCTGTCCGACGTACTCGTCAACGATTCCCATGATTTTGCCCGTTTCACGCTCGAAAGCGAATAGCACGACGGCCAGTTCTATGAGTTCGTGGGTCGCCGGGCTTAGCCCAGTGGTTTCTACGTCTACACAAGCAGCGATCCCCCACGAAGGGTCAATGGAATCCTTGGATAGCACGGGCACCTCTGGGGGCTGTCCAGGGGCTTCCCCCATGGCGTAGAGTGCAGTCATGCTACCGTCCTTGGGTTTCTCAATCTGCCATGAGTACCTCGTGAACCATTTGAGGGCCTCTCGATCGACATGTGGCAGCAAGGAGTACAACCGTTTTGAGCTAATGCCAGGGTGCTCCTTGATGCATTGAAGAGCCCCCTCTGCAGCCTCCTTGCACTTCATTATCCACGCAGTTGTCTCATCATAGTGCTCAGGGTCCATTGCACCTGCCTCAAGGACGGAGTGTACGACACGGATGGCATCGTCCCAACGCCCAAATCGCATGTAGACATTGGGCAGTTCATCTCTGCAAGGGATGCAAGGCGGGACCTCTATGTGTTGCAGCCGCCAGTAAGAGATCGCGTCAGGCAATGCTCTAAGACAGTCCTCGCCGACCCGGAAATACCCAGACGGATTTGCGTAGGCGCTGTGCGGCTTGAAGCGCCGCATCGCAGCAAGACAGGCGCAGTAACGATCATCACTGGGCTTGCTAGGCACCGTGTGCCCCCTCCTATCATCTTACGCGAGGTGGACGACTCCTCATCTTCCCCAGCGACCAGTCTTCTCCCCCGCGACCAGTATCTCGTTACTTGAGCGGGGAGTTGCTCCGGTGTCGTGGACACTTCAGGGCCACGCGACGGACTGTCTGGTCTCGTTGTGATTTCTCTCTGTGATGGCCCATCTCCTTTCGCAGCCCGCAGGACTAAGATATCCGACGCAGCAAGCACGGCGAGCCAAGGCGGTTGCCCAACCGCCCCTGCTGTATGCTGTATGGACTCCAGGACGCGTCGCCCCAACCGGACACCAAACGGTGAGCGTCGCCCCCGGGACGTATACCGTGGGTGTTCAGAAGGAGGGCTACGTTCCCCAGGTGAAATCTAGTGTGGTTGTGACGTCCGGCAAGACTACTCAGGTGGACTTCAGCCTGAGAAAGGCGAAGATACTGGTCTACGATGATGGCGAGCACCATTTCGCGACGGAAGCGCTGATGAACCTCGGATACACGTTCACGGAAACCATTGTGGGGAACGCTCGGGTCAACGTCAGGTGCAGCGCCAGACGGTGACGCATATCCGATCTACAGATGGGTGGCGGCGCACCCCATCTTTAGCACGCCGAACGATGTGCCCGACTTCACAGCGCTCTCAGACGCATGGTACGGCGTCGACACATTCCCTGGAGATCCTACGGGCACCGGAATCGCCCTGGCCGGCACGACGGAATCCTCCGAACCGGGCAAGGCAACCATATTCATCGCAAACGCGGGACGCACCATCTTCAATGCATTCCTGTTGGATGATGCCGCGGACGATGCGAATGTGGCCAACGATGTCGACGCCGATGGAAAGGCTGACGCCGTCGAGTACTGGGAGAACCAGATTGTCTATCTCTTGAGCCAGGCCGGGATACGGACTGTCAGGGTCGCCCCCGTTTCCGCGAGGTACAGCGGCTCGGGGCCGAGCAACAGGTAGAAGTAGAAGGCACCTCGACGCGGTGGGGATACACAGATCGCTTGAGAGCCCCCGGGCCTACGGTTGGGGTTCGCGGATGAGCACAGAAGGGCAAGGGCCTGCAGCCCTTGCCCTTCTGGTAACGTGGTCAACGTTATCGAGTCTGTGGTTCCGTATTTCCGAGGAGGTTAGCAAGACTACCGCGAAGTGCTCCGCCCCGACCCGTCCCGACCCGGCGCGGCGACCGGGGCCTGACGGATGTATCCTGCCGCTCGGCGGTCTATATCCCTTCACGCTCCCCGGCATCGATCTCAGCGTGCCTGGTCCAGTTACGCAGCGACTCCCTTGATACCCGATGTCTCTTGCAATCTAAGCCATATGCTTCCCGCTCTCGCGTATCAGGCAGACTGCCTCTGCCCTGAACTGTGGCAGACATGGTGGTTTCGTCTGTGGAATGTGCCCACAAGACCAGATCAAGCCCACCCCGCGCTGTAGTGAAGAGGTCTTCACGTCCAGGCAGGAGCACATCGCGTCGGTCATGTCGTGGGGCCGGCCGTGGACTAACAGCGGTCCCCTGAGCGGTTGCGGATGCCCTTCCAAATAGGCGAAGAATATGGAACTACTGGAAGGATTTCGACACATCGTTGGAGAAGGCCTATGTCCGATTTCATGAAGATGCGTCTATAGCCTGGTGTTTCTCTTGGAGGAGCGCAAGTAGGCGAGTCCACCAAGAAGACGAGTGTATGCGGTTGACGCGGGGGGAGCCCAAATGAAGTTCTTGCACACTGCCGATTGGCAGTTGGGGATGAAGGCAGTCCATGTGGCGGAGGCGGCGGATCAGGTCAGGAAGGCCAGGTTGACCACGGTTGAGCGGATCATGGAGCTCGCCCGCGAGGAAGACGCGGACTTCATCATCGTTGCGGGCGATCTCTTTGAGGACAATCACGTGCATAGAGACCTCGTGGAAGCGGTCGTCCGGTGTCTGTCAGCCTCGCCGACGGATGTGTACATAATCCCCGGAAACCACGACCACTTCGGGGCCGACTCCATCTACCAGTCGAGGCTCTTCGCCAATCTCCCCGAGCACGTACACGTGCTGACTGAGCGAAAGCCCGTGGAGCTTCCGTCCCTCAACTGCGTCCTGTTTCCGTGTCCGGTGACCCAGAAGTTCACCATGATCGACCCTACGGAGTGGATTCCGGAGGAAGGGTATGAGGGCAGGATACGCATAGGTATTGCGCACGGCTCACTCGAAGGCGTCGGTTCGCAGAGAGGTTCGCAGGGTGACAACCCCATCGCCTTAGGCGCTCAGCAGAAGAAGAGGCTGGACTACCTAGCTTTAGGCCATTGGCACAGCGTGCGTCAGTGCTCAGAGAGAGTGTTCTACAGCGGCACCCCTGAACCCACAGCCTTCAACGAAAGAGACAGCGGCAATGTGCTCCTCGTCGAGATAGACGGCCCGGGTGTGCTGCCGAGAGTCCGCTCGAAACCGACAAGGCATCTCACCTGGCTCGAACGTTCCACTGAAGTCCATGAACCATACGATGTCGCCGTTGCTTCCTTGCGCCACGACCTGGAAAGCATCGCGAACCCGGAGCGGACGCTTCTGCGCCTGCACGTGGCGGGCTCTCTCTCGGCAACGGGATATGAGGAGTTGCACAGGGTCGCCGATGCGTTGAGCGGGCGTTTCCTGTACTTCGAGTTGAGAGAAGAGAGGCTGTTACCTGAGGTGTTGACGGGAAGGCTGGAGGAGTTCGCGCGAAGTCACCCAGTCACGGGCGGAGTGTTCGCTGACCTCAGAGCTCTTCTCGCAGACGCGGAGGGCAGGGGCCTTGACGCCGACGCGCAGATGACTGCCACGAGCCTTCCTGAACTCCGCAGGATTGCGGAGGAATCGATTCCGCCGAACGACGAAGAACGCACGCTCGGCAGAGAAGAGATAACGGCAGCGTTGCTTGAGCTGGCGAGAGCGCTCGGGGAGGTGGAAAGATGAGACTGCTGTCCATCGAGGTAAAGGGGTGCAAGTGCTTCAGGAACAGGGTCAGACTCGATGACATGGACCCCGGAATCAACGTGATCTATGGTCCCAACGAGTGCGGGAAGAGCACGCTGATAATGTCCCTCGCCAGGGCTCTCTTCGACAAGTGCACCACCGTCGCCCGGGAGATCGAGGAAATGCGCCCATGGAACACCCGGCTGGCGCCGGAGATCGCCGTGGAACTCGTCCTCGACAAGCAGTACAAGCTAGAGAAGGGCTTTCTCGATAACCCGTATGCCAGACTATACGAGATGACGGATAACGGCTATCAGCTGTTTGCCGACGGCGATCGCGCCGAAGCGGCGATAAGAGAAATGCTCGGCAGCACTCTGCCTGGAAGAGGACCGACCAAGCTCGAGCACTGGGGGATCGCTCGACTCCTGTGGTTTCCCCAGGACCAGCAGCGGTTCAGCAAGCCGACGCTGGAAGGGAGCTTGCAAGATCGGCTGAGCAGCATTCTTGGGGTAACCGGAATCGACGAGACGGAGGCGAAACTCATAGAAACCATAGGGCGCAGGTATGGCGACATATTCACCGAGAAACGCCGCAGCTACAGGGCGGGCTCAGACATCAAGATCCTCATGGACGAGATCGATGAGACTGAGAAGGAGATCCGTGATACCGAGCATAAGTTGCAGGACATCGAAGAAGATGTGGCGCGTCTGGAGCGGTTGGCGACTGATATTCGGGATCTGGAGGAGCGTAAGCGGGACATTGAGAAAGAGCTTGAAGATATCAGCGCGAGTGTAGAGGAAGTCAAGCGGTTACGTGCGGAACTCAAGGTTGCTGAGACGGAGTTGGGGCGGCTCAACGAGAGGCACGCAGCTCTGTACAACGATAGGCAGGCCGTCAGGGACCTCAAGAAGGAGATCGGCCTCAGCGAGCAGGACATAGCCCACTTTGTGAGCGAGCTCAAGAGCGTCGATGATCTGGTGGCGAGCCTGGGACAGCGCGAAGTTGAATTGCGCGAAGAACTCGGTGCCGAGAAGGATCGTCTTGCGGCGGCACGCAACAAGCGAGAACGAAACCAGCAATTGTCCAAGGCTGTGGCGATGGCGGCCGAACTTGGCTCCATCAAGCAGAAGCTGGACAAAGTAGCGGACTTGACCCGGCAGCTTGACGAGGAACGAGAGCGACGCCGGTCGATGCTGGTTGTCAACAAGGGTGACTTGGAGAGAGCGCACAAACTCAACGAGAGCATACGCGACCTCGAGGCCAAGCTGCGCGCCACGGGGCTCACGTTGTCTGTGGAGGCAGAGCAGGAAGTAGACGTCTGCTGCTTTGTGGGAACGGGGAAGACGGAGAAGCAGAGCGCACGCGTTCACAAGGGCGAGAAGGCGGTGTTCGCCGGCGCGACCGAGGCGACACTGCTGATACCTGGAGTGGTTTCCATCAGGGCAACCACGGGTGCCTCGGAGGTTGTGAACACCCAAACCGCTCTTGAAGCCGCCAAGAGAGAATTCCGAGAGCTGCTGGGCAGGTACGGCGTCCGGGATGTGACGGCCCTCGAACAAACGAGGGTCCGGGCGCAGGCGGCGGACGACCGCATCTTACATCTGCAAGAGGCGATAAAGGCCCTTGCCGGTGACAAAGAGGACAAGAGCGGGCTGGAGAAAGCCATCGCGATGATGGAGACCGCTCTCGATCACTTGCTCGAGGAACTTGAAATCGGGAAGGATCAACTGTCCGGCATACAAGTGCAGGAAGACGCGACGCTTAAGAACGAAGTGGCTCGGCTTGAAAAGGCCGTGAACAACCTCGAGACGGAGTTGAAGCGATGCAACGAATCGTTAATCGTTGCGAACAAGAAGAAGGCCGATATCGAAGTTAAGAGGGCAGGTGCGGAGCAGAAGCTGAGCAGTGCCAGACTCAATCTGGAGAGGCTGCTCTTGAAGTACAAAGGCGGGGAGAACGAGCTCGAGGAGATCTATGAGGCTGTCGGCCGCGACATCGATATCCAGAGACAAAAGGTCAACGGGATAAAGGCCAAGCTCCCAGATGAGATGGACGACCCCGAGAAGAAGCAGCAGCGCCTGCAGCGGGCACTCGAGAAGGTCAGCGAGGAACACAAGTCCGCCAGCATGGAAATGGCCAGAGTCGATGAGAGATTGAAGTCCGCTGGCGTGCAGGGGCTGTACTCGCAGAAAGCCCGCCTCGAGGAGAGGCTGGCCGTGAAGAAGCAGCGCTTGCAGCGTGAGAAGACGAGGGCAAAGGCCCTGAGTCTCCTGTGCAGCCTCTTCGAACTGAGACAGGCCAGGAGCAGCGAGGCTCTTGTAAAGCCGGTCGAGGACAAGATCACCGCCTACTTCGCAAGCGTTCGCGGCAAGGGCGGTGCCAGAGTCCGGTTCTCCAAGGACCTGACCCTGGACGACATCGAAGTGGACGGTAACCTCGTGGTGTCCGCGGATCTGTTCTCGGCCGGGGCTCGAGAACAGCTATACGTGGCGGCGCGTCTGGCAGTCGGCGAGATTCTCGCCCAAGACAACAGGTACCTGGTCGTTCTTGACGACGCACTGGTATTCACCGATCGCTACAGGCACGATCGAATGCTCGACCTGATCCAGAACGCGTCCAAGAGGCTCCAGATAGTCATCCTGACGTCGCATGCAGACAAGTTCGACGCGCTGCCCGCGAAGTTGTACGATTTGGAACAGCTGAAGGCAGGGGAAGTCCCTCGTCGTTGAACAGCGCGTGCTGCCGTACGCGGGCTTAGCGGCTGGGCATGGTCCGAGGATCTTAGTACGAGGGTAGGTGGCCTACCGCGGGAGAGCGAGGCTCGTTGGCAGCGGGCGCCGCTGCATGGACTTCGAGGGTTCGGCCATGCAGCTGTGAGACGGGCGACCCATGACAGGAGAAGGGGGGGACGCTTGGTGTCATACTTCGAGCTCGTCAATTCATACGATGAGATCGTTGAGAATGTCCGGCAATTCAACGCTGACTTGTCGAGAGGAGAGCCCGGGATCACCTCCTTGTGCCTATTCCGCCACTGGTATTACATCCCTGAACTAGACGCCTTCGGACCTCGCAAGTTCATCGGGTACAAGAACATGCGCGCAACCCGTTACAACCACGGGCATAGCAAGGACGGAAGGGATACAGAAAAAGTGCTCCCGAGGTGGTTCCTGAAGTTGCCTAGGGAGTCTGGCATCGGCAAGCAGCTCATGAGCAAGCTCTCCAACACCTTGGCGGCATACGGCAAGTCCGTGCGCCGGGACGCGTGTATTCACGTCCCCAAGGAGTGGTTGAAGCACGAGAAATGACGGCAAGACCGAGCGCAGGCGCACGATTGGGCCATTGCCCTGGGGGCTTGAGCGCAGTCCCACGATTCAGGCGTAGCTCCGCCACCAACTCCGCGCTTCGGTCACCTCACCGGGAAAGCAGTAAGGCGGATATGCGAGATAGCGAAGGCACGAACATCGACGTGCGTCGTTTGTAATCGACGTATCGCTGGCCGAATTCCTTCTTCATATCTTGCTCCTCTTTTCGCGCGAGGCGATTACACCACTGCCAAGGTTGGCCACATGATCAACAGCGGCAGTGTCGCCCACTCGAGAAGCATTCCGAGCGTGATGAGAAAAAAAGACGAACCCTGCATAGACTCCTGCGGGCTTGACTTGGCTCTTGCGATAGAACGAGACGAAGGCGCTGACACAGGCAGTCAAGTGAAGGGCTTGCCGAAGCCTTCGTTTTCAAGAGCGGGCCTGGTGTTCGGTCCCGAGGAGGCCATCGGCTCGTGAAAGTGCAGCCCATAGAAATGATTGGTGCCGAAGCGGGGATTTGAACCCCGACGGGCGCAATGCCCACTAGACCCTGAATCTAGCGCGTCTGCCATTTCCGCCACTTCGGCACTGATTCTGCTGGGACCCCGGTCCTGACTGCGCTCTGCAGCCCTGCGGTCGCCCACACGAGGGAGGGCCGTCGCCGTCCTTGCGCGGCGCGCCGCACCGGGCCCCGTATTAGGCTGTTGAGGTATCCACGCGTGGGAGCGGATGTAAGCTCTCTGGCCCGCGCACCCTGATAATAGCAGAGCATAGGCCGCGTGTCAAGGCCAGCCCGAGGACGAGTGCGCGTGGCGGGCCCGCGGTCATCCGCGGCTCATATGCGACGAGCCCGCGTCAACCCATGCGGCGGCCTCCGTTTCCTTTCGTGGCCCGCCCCTCGTTTCGTCCCGTGCGGTCTCGCGTCGTCTCTCCCGTTACATTGGCTCATCCGTTGCGTCGACTCGCGGCGCCGCGCAACATGTCACGAGATGTGGCACGGGCACGGCCGCCGCGCGCCTTCCGTCGCGTGCCTGCGACCGCGCCCGTACTCACCAGGTTTCGAGCCGACCGCTCGAAGTCGAGGCATTGCCGAGATCTCGCGCCACGGATACAGCCCTACTTGTTCGCCGAGGCTTTCCGCTCGAGGGTTTCGAGGACCTCCGAGGCGCGTTCAGGTCTCACCCAGAGCAGCTTCAGCTGATCCCAGAATGTGGCCTGGAACTCGCCGCCCACGGTGTCATCGAGATCTGCGAGGGCCACTCGACCTTGGAGGAGCTGGGCCACTTCCTTGTCCACGGGCGGGTATGAGTCGAGGTCCACGCGGGCGTAGGTGGCGATGTGCCCGCCCTTCGAGACCTGGATTTCCTGTCCCTTGGTGGCGAGGAATTTGAGGAGTGCCTTCGCCTCTTCCGGATACTTGGTATATGCGGGCACGAACGCGAAATCAGGTGCGAACACGATTCCCCTCGCGCCCGGGAGCGAGAACACACCGAGGTCGCTCGGGTCCTCTACCATGCCGGTTATCCAGCTTCCCATGAAGTAGAGGCCGTAGTTGCCTTGCCACCAGAGCTCGAGGGCCTGCGTCCATTCGATGGGCTCGCTGAACCGTTTGGCCTGGAGGAGCGGGACGAGCCTTCCCTCGAAGATGCCCTTGACCACGGGGTCAGTCCACGCTATCGTGCCGGCAGTGAGCTCCTTGTGGAGCTGCGGGCCGCCGAAGGTAGCGATGAAGTGCTCGGTGACGTCTGACAACGGCCAGCCGACGCCGTCCCCGCTCGCTATGGGCGCCTTGATGCCGGGGATCTGCGAGATCTTGTCAAGCAGCTTGTTGAACTCCTCCCACGTAGTGGGGACCCTAAGCCCGTGCTTCTTGAAGAACGACTTGCGATACCAGAATCCTGGCTTGACCTTGCCGGTATACACACCACCGTAGAGCTTCCCACCGGATTTCACGGGGTCCAGGGCGCCAGGCAGGAAGTCCTCGTCGCGCAGAAGTCCGGTGACGTCGAGCACGTGCCCTTCTTCACCCTGTTTCGTGATGAACCATGCCCACATGAAGATGACATCGCCCGGCGCCGTCTTGGCGGCAAACTGCGCTGGCAACTGGGCTGCGAGGTCCTCAGCCCTGTAGATACGGTAGTCGACCTTGATGCCAGTCTCTTTCTCGAATGCCTGCAAGACCGGGAGGAATGCTTCCATCTCAGGACCGGACCAGCCAGATATGCATGTCAGCGTCTTGCTGGCCGCGGCAGAGACGGTTAAGGTCCCCAAAAGCAGCACCATCAGTACGCCAAACGCGACCTTCCTGAACATTCGTCATAGGCCTCCTCCCACCGTGGATTTCGATAACCTCTTCGAAATCGCGCGTCACTGCATGCCTAGTCCGTGTGCAACCGCCAACGTTTCAGCCCTATCGCGACACCACCCCCTGGCCCCATTCGTCTTGTCATCCGCACGACGTATCCAAACGACCTGGTTGTCGTCCGCGGCCCCGGACGCTCACCCTACGTTCAGCACCGACATGTGCAACCGGTTGAACGCACCCGCAGGGAACTGCCTCTAGCGAGGGCGCTTCATTGCGCGGCAGCTGTCGCCGCTGTTGCGCAATCGGTTGCACATCCCACTGCTAAGAATTCGCAACACTCGCGGAAAATCCTTCTTTTCTTGCGGATTACCGGAGGGAATCCACTAGTTCGTCCAGCCCGATCTCAGCCAGTGCAACCACATGGTCCGCGGCCCCGTAATAAACGAGTACCCGGCCGTCTGCACGGCAGGTGGCCCCGCAAGCGAATACGACGTTGGGATAGAAACCGTGTGTTTCGTAAGGGGCTTTGGGGGATAGGAAGGGCTCGTGCGATCGGGCGATGATCCTGGTGGGGTCGTCGAGGTCCAGGAGCAAGGCTCCGAGGGAGTACGCGTTGGTCCCGGGGGCCGCGCCGTGGTATATGGCGAGCCAACCGTGGGGCGTCTTGAGCGGAGGCGCGCCCGCCCCAATGCGCGCGCCGTCCCAGGCGCCGCGACGCGTGCCTGCGAGGAACCGATGGTCGCCCCAGTGCATCAGATCATCCGAGAAGGCTAGCCATATCCCGGATGATCCGAACGGTTCCGAATTCGGCCGGTGCATCATCACATAGCGTCCGCCTATCTTTTCGGGAAACAGAGCAACGTTCCTGTTCTCGGGGGGAAGGACGATCCCGAGGCGCCTGAATTCGGCGAAGTCACGGGTCTCAGCGAGCTCTACGCACACCCCGTGTTCTGAGACCGCCGAGAAGCTCACGATGAAGCGGCCGTCGGGGATTCGGGTGATTCGTGGGTCCTCGACGCCGTACGTTTCATACGGCGTGGCTGGGGCGAGCGCGGGACGCCTGTCTACCTGAAAACGACACCCGTCCCGGCTTCTCGCGATGCGTAGGTGCGACACCGATGTCAGGTACACCCGCCCCCTGTGCACCACCAGCCTCGGGTCCGACGCGTCTACATCCGGCGAGCTTCGGGGCAAGCTCACGACGCGCACCTCGCGGGAAGCCGGGTCGACGACGGGGACGCTCACGTAGCGGGGGTCGGTTTCCCGGGCCGCCTCTGCGACCCGCATCAGGAGAATCGTCTCTTCTCCTACCTGCGCCACTGCCGGGTTGAAGACCCCCACGACTTTCAGCGCTTCGGAACTTGGCGCGACATCGTCGGGACGGATGATGGGGTTGTGCTTGTATCGGGTAGCCTCCATAGAAACCTCCCACGGCAACCTCTCCGGGATTGGATATAACGATATGAACGACGCGGGCTCTCGAGAACCCAGACCAGTCGGGGGAGACAAGTCCGCGCGAATGACACATTCAACGCCCGTCTGCGGAACCCTCCCGGCGGACCACGAGGATGAGGTATCCTCCGGGCATCCTTGCATTTCGACCACGCTGGATCGGGCCGAGCGTGCCGTGCTGCGGGTGCCATCGTGTAAATTCCGAAACCACTACTTGACATTTGTGAAGTAGCGCTCTATAGTCGTAGTGGAGGGTTCTACATAGGGTAGCAGACCTATCCTGGTACGCACTTTGAGAAACGATGCTTGCACCATCGGTCTCCTCAGCGGTGCAGCGCCCTGTGACGGGACCCTGTGTTTGCCCCAGCCGGGCGATTCGTGCGAGCCGTTCGTGCGAGCGATTCGCGGGAGCGGGTGCCCGACGGCGACGCCGCACGGTCCGGAAGGGCGCGGCGACCAGCCCGCGGATAGGCACGGATAGGCCTGCCGGACATCGGAGCCGAGCCACACGTGTGGCATCATGGGAGGGTGATCCTATGGACTTCGGAGAGCGACTGAGGAGGATGCGGACGAACGCCGGCATCAGCGCGAAAGCCCTCGCGGAAAAGGTGGGAGTGTCGCCAAGCTTCATTTACCAGCTCGAGCGAAACGAGGCCACCCCGTCCTTTTCTACGCTGAAGCGCATCGCTGCCGTTCTCGGAACCGGCGTGTCGATGCTCACGGACGACGAGTTTCCGGAGGAATGGGTGGTGGTGCGCAAGAACGGGCGGCGGAATCTCGTCACGGAATGCGAAGGTGTGAAAATCGAGCTCTTTGCGTTCCTTGGCTCGCGCAGCAAGCGGATGCAGGCGTGTGTCGTCTGTCTCGAGCCTCGGGCCAGCTATTCTACGGAGAACTTCGTTTACACCCATGAGAGGGACGATTTCTTGTACGTGCTCGAAGGCGCTATCGAGGTGTCGAGCGGAGGGAAATGGTACCAGCTGGGACCTGGCGACGCCGCGCACTTCTCCATCCATAGTCTGGACGGCCTCCGCAATACAGACAACGTGCCCGCCGCGGCTCTGTGGGTGGTCTCACCCTCAGGAGTATGAGGGCACAGAGAGAAACAGCGCGGCTGCGGGTCACGACGTCGAGGCCGTGGCGGGCCTGCGGCCTGCGGTATGCCGGTAGCGAGCAGCGGTGCGCGTCGCGAGGCCCGGCAGACCGGGCCATCGGCACGGCTAGGAGACTGCGAGGCGGGCTTCGACAGTTGATGCGTCGCGGGTTCACTCAGCCTGTGGGCTGGCTCGAGCGCCGGGAGATGGGTGATTCGGCCTGGCGGACGCGTGCTCATGCCGAACTTTGTGCGCGGTTTCACAAATACGGGATCGCAGCTTGGGATGTGACCCGGTGTCCGGGTTCTTGAAGAGCCCAGGCTGAAGATGCGGGTGCAGAGGTTCAGGGTTTCAGGTAAGGGTTCGGATCTCGGGTGGGGTTTGGAAAGAACGTGAATGGTCCGGAGGTGGCGCTTATGCCAGCAGCGCAAAAAGAGGCGTTTCAGCGCAAGTTTGACAAGGTCAACAGCATCATCGAAAGGCACGGCGGCAAGGTATCCAACCTGATAGCCATCCTCCAGGAGATCCAGTCGGAGTACCGGTATCTTCCCGAGGAAGTGCTGACGTACGTCGCGACGGCGCTGGGGATCCCCCCCGCGACCGTGTACGGGGTCGCCACGTTTTATGCGCAGTTTTCTCTGAAGCCCAAAGGCAAATACGTCATCAAGGTGTGCGACGGGACCGCGTGTCACGTGCGGGGCTCCGAGAAGCTGCGCTACGTGATCCGCGAGAAACTGGGCCTCGACGAGTCCAAGGACACTACAGACGATCTCAAGTTCACCGTGGAAACGGTGTCGTGCATCGGAGCTTGCGGGCTGGCGCCGGTTGTGATGGTGAACGATCGCGACGTATACGGTCAGCTTACTCCGGAGGCGCTTTCGATAGTCCTTGACCAGCTAATAGCGAAGGAGAAAACGAGCGACGCAGGTGGGGACGGTCCAGCTGGGCACGGTACGGCAGGTAACAAGTCGCCCGCGAGTAACGCGGCGGGGAACGACGTGACCCGGGGCGATGCGACCCGGGACAGCGCAGCCCGGGACGGCAGAGAAGAGGGGGGTCGGAGATGACGGTGCGGCTCAACACGCCACAGGACGTAGAGTCGTATGCAAATGACATGAAGACAGCACTCGACCGCCAGAGGGTGCGCGCCCTCGTGTGCGCGGGAACCGGGTGTCTGGCTAACGGTTCACTTAAGGTGTACGAGAAGCTCAAGGACGCGGTCAGGGAGAGAGGCCTCCTGGTCGAGCTCGACATGGTGCTAGATGCGTGCAAGACCGAGAGCGTGAGCGCACCCGAGGAGAGCGCACCCGAGGGAAGCACGCCCGAGGGGAGCACGGACGAGGGGAGCACGCACGGCGTGTCCGGCGAGGAATCATGCGCCGACGGTCGCACGGGCCCGGCCCGCGGTGCGTCCACATCTACCGCTGCGGATGCGCCCGCGCCTCAAGCCGGCGTCGCGCCCGCTGCCTCAGCTGGAGCGGCGTCCACGCCTGCGAGCGGAGCTGCGTCCGCGCATACGGCCACCTCCGCGTCTACGTCCGCCGGGGTGGGCGTATCCATCAGCGGCTGCCACGGGTTCTGCCAGATGGGCCCGCTCGTCCGGATTGAACCGCAAGGCATCCTTTATGTGAAAGTAAAGCCCGAGGACGTGGACGAGATCGTCGAGAAGACCCTCGTCCGGGGCGAGGTAGTCGAACGGCTCCTGTACCACGACCCGAGCACCGGCGAGCCCGCCCGCACGGAGGACTCGATCCCGTTCTACCGTAGGCAGGTGCGGGTGGTCCTGGCGAACTGCGGGCGCATGAACCCGGAGGACATCCGGGAGGCCATCGCCCACGGCGGGTACCAGGCCATTGCGCGTATCCTCAGGGAGATGACGCCGGAGCAGGTGATCGACACGGTGAGCGCGTCGGGCCTTCGAGGACGCGGCGGAGCCGGGTTCCCAACCGGGCGCAAGTGGACTTTCGCGCGCGCGGCGGTCTCCGACAAGAAGTACGTGATCTGCAACGGTGACGAGGGCGATCCTGGCGCGTTCATGGATCGCAGCGTCATGGAGGGCGACCCACACAAGGTCATAGAGGGCCTGATGATAGCGGCGTACGCCATCGGCGCCGACGAGGGATTCATATACGTGAGGGCGGAGTACCCCGTCGCCGTGAGCCGCCTCAAGAAGGCGGTCGCGCAGGCGCGAGAGCACGGCCTGCTCGGGCGGAACATCCTCGGGAGCAGCTTCTCGTTCGACATAACGATCAAGGAGGGCGCAGGGGCGTTCGTGTGCGGCGAGGAGACCGCGCTCATCTCGTCGATCGAGGGCAGGCGCGGAATGCCGAGCCCAAGGCCTCCGTATCCCGCGACGAGCGGCCTCTTCGGGAAGCCGACCGTCATCAACAACGTGGAGACGTTGGCTAACCTGCCCGCCATCATCACGAAAGGGCCGGAGTGGTTCAGGTCGTACGGCACCCCGAAGAGCCCGGGCACGAAGACCTTCGCCCTCGCGGGACAGGTGGCCAACACCGGCCTCGTCGAGATCCCCATGGGGCTTCCCTTGCGGGACCTCATCTTCGACATCGGGGGCGGCATAAGGGGCGGCAGGAAGTTCAAGGCCGTCCAGATAGGCGGCCCTTCGGGCGGTTGCCTCGGCGAGGAGCACCTTGACGTGGGCCTCGACTATGAGTCGCTGGCGAAGGTCGGCGCCATGGTCGGTTCGGGCGGCATGGTCGTCATGGACGATACCGCGTGCATGGTGGAGGTCGCGCGGTTCTTCATGAAGTTCACTCAGAGCGAGTCGTGCGGGAAGTGTGTCCCGTGTCGCGAGGGCACGAGACAGATGCTCGCGCTCCTCACGAAGATCACCAAGGGCGAGGGGACGCCTGAGGATGTGGACCTCCTCCGGGAACTGGCGCTTGCGGTGAAGGACGGCTCGCTGTGCGGGCTAGGCAAGACTGCTCCGAACCCTGTGCTGACAACGCTCAGGTACTTCCGGAAGGAGTACGATGCCCACGTCGTCCAAAAGCGCTGTCCGGCCGGGGCGTGCCAGGCTCTGCGAGCGTATTCCATTGACGCCTCGAAGTGCCGCGGGTGCACCTTGTGCGCGAAGGTTTGCCCCGTGGGGGCCATTTCTGGTGAGCGGGGCAAGCCCCACGCGATTGATCCTGAGAAGTGCATCAAGTGTGGGACGTGTGCTGAGAAATGCAGGTTCGGCGCCATACGCGCCTAGCCCCGGACGGCTGAGCACATCGCCCAACCCTAGCGCGGTCAAGGGCCGTGGGGTTAGTCGCGGGAGGTCAGCCACGAGAGGTTAGCCGCGTGAGGCTAACCACATGAGGCTCGCCACCCGCGACGGGTGGCTGCCAACACGGACTGAAGGAGGGAACCAGGCTATGCCGCATGTGACGGTTGATGGCCAAAGGGTTGAGATAAACGGCGAGAAGAACATCCTCGAGGTGGTGCGCAAGGCGGGAATCGAGCTCCCCACGTTCTGTTACCACTCGGAGCTCTCCGTCTACGGCGCGTGCCGGATGTGCGCCGTGGAGGTGGACGGCATGGGGCTCGTCGCGGCATGTTCCACGCCGCCAGCGGACGGAATGGTGATTCACACGAACACCGAAAGGACGCTGAGGCTGCGCCGGATGGTGATCGAGCTCCTCCTGGCCAATCACCATAGGGATTGCACCACTTGCGAGAAGAACGGCATGTGCAAGCTGCAGAGCCTCGCGTACCGGCTGGGCGTGAGAAAGGTCAGGTTCGGGGAGCGGGAGGAGATGCTTCCCATAGACGACGCGAACCCCTCGGTCGTCCGGGACCCGAACAAGTGCATCCTCTGCGGGGACTGCGTGAGAGTGTGCTCCGAGATCCAGGGCATAGGCGTCCTGGACTTCGCGGGGCGTGGGTCCCGCACGTGCGTGAGCCCGGCGTTCGGGCGCAAGCTCTCCGAGGTCGAGTGCGTGTACTGCGGTCAGTGCGTAGCTGTATGCCCCACGGGAGCGCTCACCGGCAAACCGGAGGCTGAGGCTGTGTGGTCGGCGCTTCACGACCCGTCGAAGACCGTGGTGGCACAGGTGGCGCCGGCGGTGCGCGTCGCGCTGGGCGAGGTCTTCGGCGGCAAGCCCGGCGAGATCGGGACGGGCAAGGTGGTGGCTGCCCTGCGGAGGCTGGGCTTCGCGAAGGTGTTTGACACCGTGTTCGGGGCCGACCTCACGGCTGTGGAGGAGTGCCACGAGTTCCTGGGCCGGCTCGAGAAGGGGCAGGACCTCCCACAGTTCACGTCATGCTGCCCGGGATGGGTCAAGTTCATGGAACAGTACTACCCTGACATGCTGCCGAACCTGTCCACGTGCAGGTCGCCGCAGCAGATGTTCGGTTCGGTCATAAAGCGTTTCTACTCGAAGGAGCTCGGCGTGCGGCCGGAGGACGTCTTCGTGGTCTCAATCATGCCGTGCACGGCGAAGAAGTTTGAGGCCACGAGGCCCGAGTTCGCGTCGGACGGCGGCGTTCGCGACGTGGACGCGGTTTTGTCCACGAACGAGCTTGGCATGCTCTTGAAGCAGGCCGGCATAGTCTTCGACGAGCTGGAGGAGGAAGGCTTCGACCAGCCCTTCGGCCTTACGACCGGCGGCGGGGTCATATTCGGCGTGACCGGCGGCGTGGCCGAGGCGGTCCTGCGGACGGCAGCCGCTTGCCTCGGGGTCGAGCCGGGCAGGGTAGACTTCCAGGAGGTGCGCGGGTTCGAGGGCACGCGCGAGGCGACGGTGCGCCTGGGAGACGTCGAGATACGTGTGGCCGTGGTCCACGGCCTCGCGAACGCCCGGAGGCTGGTCGAGGCGGTGCGGAGGAAAGAAGTATGTTACAATCTGGTTGAGGTCATGGCTTGCCCCGGCGGGTGCGTCGGAGGCGGCGGGCAGCCGTACCCGAACGACGTCGCGGCCCGAAAGGCAAGAGGGAAAGGCCTCTACCGGGCGGATAGGACCATGCAGCTCCGCAGCCCCAGCGAGAACCTGGCGGTTGCGAGGCTCTACGAGAGATACCTGGGCGAGCCTGGGAGCGAGGCCGCCCACAAGGCGCTCCACACGACGTACGGTCCGCGCAGGCGGATATCCGGCGACATGAGGCTGAATGGCGCGGTGCCGGGAGCCCTCGACGTTTCCGTGTGTGTTGGCACCGGGTGCTACCTGCGGGGGTCGTACGACGTGATCGACACGTTCACGAGACTTGCCGAGAGCGACGAGTTCGCGGGGCGCGTCAACCTGAGGGCCACGTTCTGCCTGGAGCACTGTGACCGCGGGGTCTCAATCAAAGTTGGCGACGAGATCATCACCGGGGTCACTCCGGAAAACGCGGAGCGTGTCTTCATGGAGCAGGTCGCGCCGCGGCTGCCGGGCGAGACATGCCGGGCATGTCGAGCGTGATGCCGTGGGCCGTGCGCGCGTCGTTGGCTGCGTATCGTTGGCCGCGCGCCGTTGACGAGGGCCGTCGGGCCCGGCGGGCGGGCGCGCGGCGACGAAGGAATGCGAGGTGCCGTCTCTGTGGTAACGATCTGGGTCTGTGTTGGTAGCTCGTGCTTCCTGCGAGGCGCCCCCGACGTGATCAAAGCGTTTGAGGAGGAGATCGAGCGGAGGGCGCCGCGCCAGGTTGAGCTCAAGGGCACGTTCTGCCAGGACCTCTGCACCATGGGGGTCACGGTGAGGATCGAGAGCAAGGTTTTCACCGCCGTGAAGCCCGATGATGTGCCGAGGCTGTTCGAGGAGGAGGTCGTGCCCCTGATCGAAGGCGGTTGCGGAAGGAGCTGTGGCGGTTCGCTGGGGGACTCGTGATGCACGTCATCCAAACCGGGATGTGAAGGCCGCGAGCCATGAACTGGGGGCCTGCACCTGGGAACCGGCAGCTTGGGAGCGACCGGCCGATAGCCGGCAGCCGGGAACCGGGCGCTATGAGCCGAGGGCTGGGAGAGTGGTAGAATGAGCGTGATCGAGACCATAGAGGCGAAATGCAAGGACTGCTATAAGTGTCTCAGGTCGTGCCCGGTGAAAGCCATCAGGATGGAGCGGGGAAGTGCGCCCCACGAGCTCCACGCCAGGGTGGCCGAGGAGAGGTGCATTTTTGATGGCACGTGCGTCCTCGTCTGCCCGCAGAAGGCCAAAAGGGTCGCGAGCGACCTCGACAAGGTGCGATCGCTCATCGCAAGCGGGGTGAAAGTCGCCGCAAGCCTCGCGCCTTCGTTTGCGTCCGCCTTCCCCGCCGCAAACCCGCTGGCCATCCCGGCGGCCCTTCGCCACCTGGGTTTCCACATCGTGCAGGAGACCGCCGTGGGCGCCGAACTCGTGAGCGCCGAGCACGCACGGCTTTTCCGCGAGACCGGCGGCCCCCTCATCTCAAGCTCCTGCCCGGCGGTGGTGAACCTCATCGAGCGTCATTATCCCGAGGCCATTACATACCTTGCGCCCGTCGTGTCTCCCATGATCGCCCACGGCCGCTTTCTCAAACGGCTCGTGCCGGGCGTGAAGGTGGCCTTCATCGGCCCGTGCATCGCCAAGCACCAAGAGCGGGCGGTGCCAGGGGTCGACGACGCCGTGGATTTCGTGCTCACTTTCGACGAGCTTGCGGGGCTTTTCAAACGGGACGGAATAGACCTCACGCGGGTGCCGCCAGGAGAGTTCGACGGGCCACTGCCCGACCTCGCTCGCCTCTTTCCCGTAGGCGGCGGCCTCCTGAAGGCCTCGCTCCTCAGCACGGACATGCTCGACTGCGGGGTGTTGTCGGTGTCAGGCGTGAACAACTGCCGCGAGGTGCTGCGCTGGTTCGTCGAAACCCTCCACGGCGGGGATTACGAAGCGGTCCGCGGCGCGACCCGGCAATCGCGCTCAGAGCTGCCGCGCTTGGTGGAGATGCTCGCTTGTGAAGGCGGGTGCATCAACGGGCCCATGAACCCGGCCCGCGAGGACATCTACGCGCGCAGGGCGAGGGTGCTCGAGTACGTGAGGTTGCGGTCTGGGTCGCGGTCCGGCTCGCGGCCGAGCGAGTCTCGTGTGCCCGGCGATCTCGGCTGCGATGACGAGCAGCGGGCGGGGTCCCGCGTACGGGCTCTCACGGAGCCGGCGATCGAGTTACCCAGACACCTCCTCCAGAGGTCGTACCGGGACCTTCGCCCCGAGGCGTTCGTCCCCGACGAGGACGCCATCAAGGCGGTCCTCGCCAAGACCGGGAAGTTCACGCGTGAGGACGAGCTCAACTGCGGTGCGTGCGGCTACGATTCCTGCCGCGACAAGGCCATCGCGGTTCTTCAGGGGATGGCTGATCCGGAGATGTGCATCCCGTACATGCGCGAGCGGGCGGAGTCCATGGCGAACGTCTTCGTGGCTTCCGCGCCATACGGGATCATCGTGGTGGACGAGGACGAGGTGATCCGCGACCTAAATACGGCGGCCGAGCGGATGTTCAGGCGGTCCAGGCACGAGGTAGTGGGCGGAAAGCTCGCCGCGCTCATGGACCCCTCGACCTTCCGGCAGGTCCTCGCCGAGAAGACCGCCGTTCAGGTTGAGGTCGCCTATCCCGAGCTTGGCCTCGTCACCAGGCAGACCATATTCTACGAGCCTGACGAAAGGCTCGCGATGGGGGTCATCGCGGATATCTCCGACGAGAAGAGACAGGCGGCTCACCTTCAGAAGCTGCGCGCCGAGACCCTGGAGAAGGCGCAGGGTGTGATAGACAAGCAGATGGAGGTCGCGCAGAAGATCGCCGGCCTTCTCGGCGAGACCACCGCTGAGACCAAGGTCCTCTTGACGCGGCTGATGAACGTGTTCAGGGAGGAAGGCACGCAGAATGGTGGACCTCAGCACAAAGCTCCGGGTTGAGCTCGGAGTAAGCCAGCTGAACAAGCACGGTGAGGAGCTCTGCGGCGACAGCGTCGAGATCGGCGAGGGGCCCGACTCCACCATCGTGGTCCTATCTGACGGGCTCGGGAGCGGGGTCAAGGCCAACATTCTGTCCTCGCTCACCGTCAGGATGATCGCCACGATGCTCAAGGGCGGGCTTGCCCTCGAGGACGTCATCGATGCGCTTGCCCGCACGCTTCCCGTGTGCGAGAAGCGGCACCTTGCATACTCCACGTTCAGCATCCTTCAGATCTTCTGCGATGGCTCCGCTCACATCGCCGAGTACGACGGCCCGCCCGCGTTCATCGGGCGGGGGCGCGACCTTGTGTCCGTGCCGAGATCAGACCGCGTGGTCGGCGGGCGCGTGGTCAAAGAGGCTTTCTTCTCCGTCCAGGACGGGGACTGGATCGTGATGGTGAGCGACGGGGTCCTGCACGCTGGCATCGGCGGCGTGTGGAACATCGGCTGGGGATGGGACAGGGTGGCGGAATACGTCAGGTCCGTGGCGGGCTGGGCCGAGACGGCACAGGAGTTTGCCGAGGAGATCGCCAGGGTCACCGGCAAGCTGTACGGCGAGAAACCCGGCGACGACGCTACGGTCGTGGCAGTGCGCGTGAGGCGGGCGCGAAGCCTGACGATGCTGGTGGGCCCGCCCGTTGACCGAAGAGACGATCCCGAGGTTGTGGCCGAGCTCATGCAGGAGACGGGGAAGAAGGTCGTTTGCGGCGGCACCACCGGGAATATGGTCGCGCGCATCCTCGGGAAACCCATCACGGTGGACCTCAGTTCCGAGGATAGGCGCGTGCCTCCCACCGCTGAGATCGAGGGCATAGACCTCGTCACCGAGGGCATGCTCACGCTGTCGTACACGCTGGAGAAACTCAAGGCGGGCACGAGGCTGCGCGACGTAGCGTGGAAGAAGGACGGGGCGAGTCGGCTTGCCGCCGCGCTTCTAGAGGCCGACAGCGTCCGCATCATCGTGGGGCGGGCCATCAACCCCGCGCACCAGAGCCCCGACGTGCCGGTCACCCTCGCGCTGAAGCAGAAGATCGTCGACGAGCTGGCCCAAGTCCTCAGGGGGATGGGCAAGAGAGTGGTCGTCGAGTATCATTGAGCACTACAGCGCGACGATGCTGCTGATGCCTCCCACGTGACGTCACCCGACTCCATCACCACGCTCCAATGGAATCCTGCGCGGACGTCCCCATGCGTCGGCGTGCCGTTCACGACTGTGTTCAAATACGGGCTAGTGTAGAGCCTAGTGGGCAGGACACCGCGGCCAGACTTGACACTGCGGTCTGAGCATGGTAATTTACCAAGTGTGGCGAATGACTGACCGGTCAGTCAGCTGCCGCGAGACGCTCAAGCCTGCCTGCCGGCTGCCTAAGGGAACTATCCGAGCGGCCGACGGAGAGGGAGTGCCGTATAGATGGACATGGACACGGACATGGAAACGGGCGAGCGCTCGGACGTGGGCATGGGCGCGGAGGAAGCGCGGCCCTCTTGCGAACCCAAAGATGCGCGGAAGCGCGAGCTCATCCTGGACGCGGCTCAGCAGGTGTTTTCGAAGAAAGGCTTTCACCAGGCCACCGTCGAGGAGATCGCGGATGCGGCAGGCGTGGGGAAGGGCACGGTCTATCTGTATTTCCCAAGCAAGAAAGAGATCCTCGTCGCCATGATCGAGGAGCGGCTCAGGGAGTTCACGAGAGAGCTCAAGGAACGCGTCGAAGCTGTTGCGGCTGGCCTCCGGACATGCACTGAGAAGCTCCGCCAGGCGATCCTGTTTCAGATGGAAGTCCTCCGGAAGTCGCAGGACTTCCTCACCGTGATGTCAGGGGATATCGGTGAGCTCGGGCAGGAGCTTGACAAGCGCACCAAAGACGCGCGGCGTGCGTTCGTCGGCGTGATGGAGGCGATCATCAGTGAGGGGATGCGTAGCGGTGAGTTCCGGAACATAGACCCGCGCTTGGCCTCATATGCCGTAGAAGGGATGATCATACACGGCGCCATGGGCTTGACCATAGGACAGGGTGCCCAGATGTCAGACGAGCACATCTCGCAAGTGGTGGACCTCTGTCTCAACGGCATAGCCCTTCAGGAGGGCGATGCGCGCGTGTGAGGCAGGATCTGGCTGGACATCTCACGCGCCAAATCCGAGCGAGGCGCCCGCAAGCGCGCCGTCCCCGGAGCGCAGGGCCGGTTGCCCTAGGCAGGGCCACCGCGCCGAATAGCAGCGGGAACTTCCGGCGATATGCGTAGTCGCCGGATTCGGCTTGGCGGATCGGGGTTCCGAAAGCGGGTTTCAGGGGGTACATAGTTGTGGAAAGACTTGCGCGGGCTATTGTGAGACACCCCGAGAGGGTTGTTATCGCGCTCTGTGCGTTGACGCTGGTGTTTGCCTGCTTCCTACCGCGAGTGCACCTGAAGACGGACACTGCCTCGTTTGCTCCGCATGACGACCCAGTCATCAAAGAGCTTACCGAGACCGTGGAGGACTTCGGCTCGCAGGATGTCATGATGGTCGTTCTCGAGGGGGACGTTTTCACGCCGGAGGCCCTTGCCAAGGTCCGCCGCCTCGCAGACGGCATCGCGGGCCTGGACGGGGTGGACCGGGTGATGACCCCGCTTGATGCGGATGTCGTCCGCGGGGACGAATTCGGCCTCCAGATCGCTCCCGTTACCGACCACGTACCTGAAACGCCGGAGGAGGTGGAGGCTTTTCGGGAAGCCCTCGCGTCCACAGCGCAGGGCTCTGCTATGGTCGCCTCTAATGACAAGGCCATGGCCATATTCGTAACCCTTGAGCCTGATGTGATGGCCTCCGACAGGGCTCAAGAACTGGCAGGCGAGATAGAGGCCCTGGTGAGATCGGAGGAGACCGAGGGACAGAAGATATACATAGTCGGCGAGGCCTACATGGGTTACTGCGCGTCCCGGAACATGCGTCGAGATCTCAAATTCCTGTTCCCGCTCGCCATCGCCGTGGTGGTGGCCTCGCTCTATGTGAGCTTCGGAAGCATGTCCGACGTCGGTGCGCTCCTCGGGAGCATCGTGATGAGCGTCATATGGACCGTAGGCCTCATGGCTGCCTTGGGCTACGACATCACAATCGTGTCCATGATGTTGCCGACCATCCTCGTATCCATGGGCAGCGCCGCGGGCATCCACATCCTCAACCGCTTCCACGAGGAAACGAGGTTGGGGACGCCCGTCGATGAGTCGATCGTGAAGATAGTAACCCAGCTCACGAGCCCGATATCCATGACGACCCTCACCACCGCCGCGGGCTTCGCGTCCTTCGTCACGTCCTTCGTGCCCCCTGTTAGAGAGTTCGGCGGCTTCAGTGCCGTCGGCATCATCCTCAACATGCTGATCTCGCTTACCTGGATACCGTCGGTGCTGGCGATACGGGCGAAGCGCATGGCCGTTCACGCGCGGCAGGAGCAGCCCTGCCAGCGACCTGACCTCAGTGCCGCGGCCCTCCGCACGGACGTTGCAGGGGTCGTGGTTGCCGGAGACGGGGGAGACGTGCCGGCTGGGGGCGGCGGTGCGCCGCACAGTGAGGGCAGGGCGTGTAGCGACAGCGAGGGCGATAGGCGTTCTCCACTCCAAAGACTGCTTGACGCCACCGGAAGGCTTGTCGTGACGCATCCATGGGCGATAATATGCGGAGCGGTCGTGGTGACCGCGGTCTTTGCCGCCGGGATCCCCGGGCTTGTGGTGGAGACGAACTTCCTCCAGTACTTCAGGCAGGATAGTCCTGTAGTTCAAGGCACCAAGGCCGTGGAAAAGTATTTCGGCGGGACCCTCGGCCTATCCGTGATGGTGGACACGGGTGAGCCGGACGGCGTCAAGGACCCGGCGATCCTCAACCGCATGCTGGAGTTGGAGGACAGGCTCAGAGAGCTGCGCGAGGTAAGCGAGCCGACCTCAGTGGCGGGTCTTATCTGCGATGTGAACCAGGCCCTGAACGGCAACGACCCGGCATACCACAAGATCCCGGACAGCCGGGAGGCTGTGGCCCAGGAGCTCCTGCTCTTCACGATGCAGGGCGGCTCGGGCCTCGACACGATGGTGAGCTACGACTTTCAGAAGGCGCTCGTTAGCACGAGGATCGTCAATCTTCCCACGTCCCAGCTGCACCGCGTGATAAGCGCGGTCGAGGATGTCGTGGCTGAGGTCTTCGACGGCACGAATGTCAAGACAACGGTGGTGGGGTTGCCCAAAGTCCTGCAAAGGCTCATGGACAGGTTCATGGACAGCCAGATCAAGAGCCTGGTCGTGTCCATGGTGGGCGTGTGGGCTGTCGTTGCCCTGATCACGGGTTCGGCGTGGCTCGGGCTCCTGTGCCTCGTGGCTCTCTTCATCACCGTGATCGTGAACTTTGGGTTCATGTCCTTCATCAACATCCCCCTCGACGTAGTGACGATAATGATATCGGGCGTAGCCATCGGTGTGGGCGTCGACTACTCGATCCACGTCCTGAGCCGGTACCGTCTGGAGCTTCGAGGTGGAATGGGGAGAGAGGCCGCGCTCGCAAAGGTTGTGGGGTCCACGGGCCGGGGCGTGTTCTTCAATGCCGCTACCTTGGTCCTTGGGTTCGGGCTCCTCGTTTTCTCGAGCTTCAAGGCGATCTCCATATTCGGCCTTTTGGTGGCGGCTACGATGTTCACGAGCGCGCTCGGTGCCCTGCTCGTGCTGCCCGCGGTGCTGAGGCTCGTGGCGCCCGAGAGCGTGCGTGACGCAGGGTTCGGCGGAAAGCGGGGGCGCGCGCTGCCGGGCGCAGCCGGAGGCGCGGCGCACTGAAGGACTGGAGAATCGATCACTGGCGCACCCTCACGCGGGGCGAGTCAGAGGAAGGTGACATCTGAATGATGGTGGTGATTCACGGTGCTCTGTGAGATGCGACGGCAACAAAGGGGATCGGCCAAGGCAGCATTGGCGCGGGTGGCGGCCTGCGCACTGCTGACCGGGTTGTTGGCTGTGGCGTGTGTCCCTCTGGCCTCGGGCCGGGCGGGCGCGGCGGATCTGACCGCTCAGCAGATCCTGGACAAGATCGAGGGCACGACCATGCTCACGGGGAACGGGTCGGCCACGATCGAGCTTATCACCGAGAACAAGCGTGGCCAGCAGAGAAGCAATAAGCTCAAAGTCTACCGGGCCAAGGACTCCGACGGCACGGATAAGCAACTCCTCGAGTACCTGTCGCCTGCGGACGTTGCGGGTACCAAGCTCCTCAGCATAACCGGGGGCGGCCAGGAAAGCCAGATCTGGCTCTTCATGCCCGCCCTGGGGAGGGAGCGAAGGATCGCTGGCACCGAGACGCGTTCCAAGTTCATGGGGACGGACTTCACGTATGAGGAGATATCCGGTGGCTCTACATACAAAGAGAACTACAAGGCCGAGAGATTGGCGGATGAGGATCTGGGCGGCCGTGGCTGCTACGTGCTGCGCCTTACGCCTTCCACGGAGAGTGACTACGCTTACGTGAAGATGTGGGTTTGGCGTGACGAGTTCATTCCGCTAAAGATCGAGTTCTACAACAAAGACGGCAAGGTGCGCAAGGTCCTTTCGAATCTCGACCTCAAGAAGAACAGCAAGGGCAAGTGGGAGCCCTCGACGCTCGAGATGAGCGATGTTGCTGCGGGGACGAAAACGACAATAAAGATCCTGGAGATCTCGGACAAACCTGTATCCGATGAATACTTCACCGTCCGTTACTTAAGGCGACGCTAGTTGCGACGACGCATTGGCGGTTCCGGTTGCGCGTCGGGAGCGCTTCCGCTGGTGCGTGGGAAGTGATTCGGGTTGTGCGTGTGGAGTGTTCCTGGCTTTGCGCGTACCCGCGTCAGTCGAAGGCTGATAGTGCTCACGATGACGAACTTGCGGCGCCCCCGGCTGGGGCGGGGGCGCCGCCGGTCCCAAGGAGGTTGAATGTCATGATGCTACGTAGGAACGGTGGGTGGACCAAGTGGGCGAGTGTCGGCGGCTTCGCGCTTGCCGCAGTGCTCGCGCTCTGCGGCGCATGCGCGGGGATCGTCCTGGCGGAGGAGGCCGGGCCTGGGCTTACGGTGTCCGGGGACGTCGAGTACGGTCTCGCGGTTTCCCTGCGAGGTGACGGCGTCACTGCCAACACGGTTGGTTACCATCTCTCGCTATCAAGCGGGTTCGGTGGGGCCGGGTGGCTTCCTTCCGGGAACGCGTACATATCTCTTAAGGGCTCGTACGACCTCCAAAACGAATCAGGCAAACTTGTGGACCTCGACCAGGCATACGTCGACCTATACCTCACCGGCGCTGACATGCGCCTTGGGCAGCAGGTTGTGAGCTGGGGCACGGCCTACGGGCTCAACCCCACGAGCTATGTGAACCCGGTGCCTAACCCCGTATCGGAGGCAGGCGGCACGAGCCTAGCGGGGGTCATAGGAAGCACCGGCCTCGAGCTTACAGGCCTTGCCGTGCCCGCGGCGAGCGCGACCCTGTACCCGTCCTGGGGCGAGGTGGGGTTGGTCGCTGTGGTTAACCCAAGACTGCAGGGCATACCCGTCCCCGGGGACACGCAGGCCGTCATCATGCAGATGGCCGCCGGTAAGATCATGCAAGATTGGCCGGGCATCCAGGCGATCCCATCATCTTTGCGGTTTACCGTGGAGCCGCCCGAGTCGCTCTCCGATAGGCTGGAGTACGCGGCGCGCGTTGGTGCAAGGATCGGCAGATGGGACCTCTACCTGAGTGGGTACAGGGGATGGGAAGACTACCCCGTGCTTTGGGTGAGTGCGACGCCGGTCTCCCTTACGCAGGTGACGGTCGATCCAAACGCGGCTTACAGGAAAGAGACAAAGGCGGGCCTTGCCGCGAGCTGCACGTGGGGCCCGTACACGCTTTGGGGCGAGGGCAGCTATGCGTGGCCCGACAAGGTGGCCGGGCTCGACGATTCAGACAGCACGGTGTTTTCGCTCTCGTCCAACGACCCGCACTGGCAGGCGGTCGTTGGAGCGGATAGATCGTTCGGGGATTCGAACGATGTGTACGTGATGGCCGAATACATTTATAATTCGAGCGGGTCGATCCTCACGCCCTACCAGTTCGCGCCAGGCGAGAGGGAAGCGAAGCAGTACCTGGCCGGCGCGGCGCGATGGCAGCCGGGGCAGGACCACAAGTTCGAGCTCTCCGCCGTTTACTGCATGAACGACCGGAGCTACGTCGTCGTGCCGAGATACACGTACCAGGTGGATGAATCCACCAGCGTATGGCTGGGTCTCGCGGTGCCCGGCGGCGCCGCGGACAGCGAGTTCGGCAGCTTCAGCGACGGCCGCTCGGCGAGCCTCGGGATAAAGCTGGCCTTCTAACCCGCCATCCTTGCCGGGGTGTGCCGGCGGGCCTGCGCCTGCGTGCGCCGGGTCCCGTGCCATTGTCCGGGGCGGGACGCCCGGGGGCAACCGGGGCGAGGCGCAGGCTCATGACTCACAGTTTCATGGTGGCCCGAAGCTCTATTCCATGATGATGCAGGCCTCGCTGCACGGCATGAAGGGCTTACGGGCGAGCGGCGCAAGTCCTCCTCGAGACGATCGAGGGGGACTTGCGCTGTCTCGCGGTTGTGAGCTCTCGAAGCGGCTGGCGGCGAGCAAGCGTGTCGGACGCCTCCCGCAAACGCAGCCCGTGAGCCTCCTTTCCGCCCATGTGCACGGGCAAAGCTCGCGACATGTTCGCAGGAACCGTGGTCGGCTCCGGTTTCCGCAAGACCCCCGATCTGATACAATCAAATGTGAAGCCGCTTTCGAGCCGGGAGCCATCTTGGCCCGGGGTTGCTTCGAGCGGATTTCACTCTGAAGGGGGGCAGATCATGATGGAGCGGAGCACACGGGGCCTTGCGAGGAGCCTTGTGGCGATCCTCTGTGTCGCGGTCCTGGCGACGGTTGGCTGCGCCGGGACGGCGCTCGCGAGCTCTCCCACCGAAAGAATCGACGAGGCCGTGCAGGTCCTCAGGGAGATGTCCGCGCAGGAAGACTACGAGGCAATGGCCTACATCCTCAAAAAGGCGCACGGCGTGGCCATCTTCCCCTCAGTGTTCAAGGCCGGCCTCATGATCGGCGCGAGGCACGGGGAAGGCCTTGTCCTTCGTCGCGACCCGCGCACGGGCACGTGGTACGGCCCGAGCTTCGTCACGATAACAGGCCTTTCCTGGGGTCCCCAGATAGGCGTTCAGTCCACGTCGCTCGTGCTCGTCATCACGAACGAGCGTGGGCTGAAGGGCTTCCAGGAGGGCAAGATCACGCTCGGAGGCGAGCTTTCGGTGGCGGCCGGCCCGGTAGGTCGCCATGCTGAGGCTGGCACCGACGTTGAGCTGAAGGCGGCCATATACAGCTACTCCATGAGCAAGGGCGTGTTTGCCGGGGCGTCCCTGGAGGGCGCGCGCATCGCCACGGACGACTCCGCGAACCAGCTTTACTGGGGCGCCAAGGTGGCGGCCGACTCGATACTCGCACGCAAGGCCGTGGACGGAAGGGTCAAGCCGCTCGTGCAGCAGCTGAACCGTATGATCTCGAACGCGGCTTAGGGAGCCAAGTAGATCATCAAGAGTTCGCGCTACTTTTCAGCGGGTGAGCGCTGTCCAAGGTTGCCGGTGTTGCCCTCCGGGGACGGCGCGCTTGCGGCGCGCCTCGTTCGAATTTGGCGCACGGGCCAGCCAAATTCTCGACGCCCCGTCGTGCAAGCACCGGCAACCTCAACACGGTCCGGAAAGATGGCGCAAACGCCAGGTGGGTCGCCTTGCCCCCGGGCGGGCTCGCGCATTCAGGGCCGGGCGTTTTCAGGCAGGCCGCGCAGGAGCGCGTATGTGAGAGCGAGCAAGAGAAGGAGGCCGGCGTACCCTACGGCTGGGTAAAGCGTCCTCACGATGCTACTGAAGCCGAGCCGGCCCGCAAGGAGCGCGACGGCGCTGGTGGCGACTACGAGCCACCGAAAGGCCGCGCTGCGCGGCTTCGCGATGCGGACGACGAACCCGTAGAGGTTGCCGACGGCCGTGGTGTATATCTCGAGGAGCAGGACCACGCTGTAGGCCACCTGGACGAGCGCGGGGAAGCGCCCGGCGATGTAGATCATGGGCACCTGGAGTCTTGCGGATTGCGGGAGCGTGGCAAGCAGCGCGAGCTGGATGGCGAGTGCCCCTACTCCCAGGCCAAGGCCTCCGAGGAGGGCACCCAACTGGAGAGCGCGCGGGCTTGCGGCTATGGCGCCGAGCGGGGCGAGCACCCCCACCGCGAGGACGATGTTGTACGAGACGTACACTACCGCGGAGAGCGGCCACGACGGCACGGGGGCCCGTGCCCCCTCGAGGGCGCCGATCGCGGCTGGGTTGAGCGGCGCGCGCAGGAGGGTGGCCGCGCTTATCCCTACGACCGCGACGAGGAGAAGCGGAACCACCAGGCTTATGGCGGTCACGACCCCGTGGATCCCCGCGAGGACGGTGAGGAGCGCGGCGACTACGAGGAGCACGTTTCCCACGGAGGACGGCAGGCCGAACTGCTCGTCGAGAACGGCCCCAGCGCCGGCGGTCATGGCCACAAGCGCGCCGAAAAGGAAGAACGTGATCACGCCGTCAACCGCCGTCCCGACTATGCGCCCGCCTGCCGCCCGGACCACGGGCAGGTGCGACTTAGCGCCGAGCTTCCTGCCGAGCTCCAGGATCAGATACCCGTATAGCGAGAACAGGGCGACGGCCACTGCTATGGCCGGGATGCCTCTCAGGCCGAAGTGCCCGAAGAACTGGAGCACCTCCTGTCCCGAGGCGAAGCCGGCGCCCACGACCGTGCCAATGTAAGTGGCCGCCACCCCGAACGTGGAAACGCGCTTGTCGGCCATTCCGGTTCGCGGCTACGTGGTTGCCGCGCCCCCAAGCTCAGCGATGCGGCGTTTGACGCCCTCGACCTCAGCCTGGAGATCGCTGAGATATTCCTGAAGGAACTCTCTCTCCTCCTGCTCGCTCAGGTAACGGCGGTGAGCCACGCCCGTTCCCCCGCACATCGGACACGGTCCGCCCATCCCCATCATCGCCGGGCCGAAGTGGTGCATCCGGTGTCGCATCATCGGGCGACGCATCTC
This sequence comes from Bacillota bacterium, assembly GCA_012842395.1. NCBI lineage: Bacteria > Bacillati > Bacillota > Bacillota bacterium. The sequence goes on along the minus strand of DUSX01000020.1, from coordinate 33,253 downwards.
ATCCTGCATCGAACAACACCTCCTATCAGCTACGCCAGCGCCCATTATCGTGTAGCCTACTGTATATGCCTACTGTGGATCGCCCTTGGACGTAGGTATCTTTGTGCGCTATCTTTCATCCGCCTCTCATAGTCTATCCGCTGCGTCGGTGGCTTAACACAGGCTCGCAGCGAGTGGGCGGACCTAGGACCGAAGGACGGCCGCAAGAGGCGACGCGTGCGGGCCGCACGGCGTGCAGTTGGGCGGCGGTGGAGCCTGTCTCCCGAAAGCCTGCCTTCGTAAGGGAGGAGGCAGACGCCGGGCGTCGAAGATCACATGTGTGGAAAGCGCGACCAGGAGCCTCCTCGTGGCCGCGTGCGCTGCCGCGGCGAGCGCGGACGGCGCAGTCGGCAGGAAGGGAGAGTGAGCGCCGGTCGGGGAGGCGGCCTCGCGTGGCGCCGGCGCCGCCCGGGCTGGGATACCGCACTGCCAGGCGAAACGCAGGCCTGTGCACGTATGGCCTGGCATGAGGGTGATTGGTTTGAGCCACCGCCCAACGGCGACCGTAGGGCATGCCGGCGCGGCGGGCTCGTGGGGCGCGGGGCTCACGATAGACCGTAGACTGGCGCGATGAAGAGATGAACAGAAGCGTTGTATTTCTTACTCGGACCGCTGTGTTGCTGGCACTCACGCTTGCGATTCAGATGATCGGGATGCCCCAGTATGCCACGGGGCCGCTCGTGAACACGATGCTCTACATCGCCGCCACGTTCGTAGGCATCGGTGGCGGGGTGGCCATCGGCGTGGTGACCCCGGTCATCGCCTTCTGGCGCGGGATCCTACCGCCGCCCCTGGGGCCGATGATACCGTTCATAGCCATTGGAAACGCCGTGCTCGTCATCGTGTTCGGTCTACTCGAGCGGCGCGGCAGGCTCGCGGCCATAGTGGGCATAGTGGCCGCCTCGGTGCTGAAGTTCCTCGTCCTGTCGGGCGCGGTTCGGTTCGTGGTTCAGGTAAAGCCAGCCATCGCGAATATGATGCAGACCCCGCAGCTCGTGACGGCGCTCGCCGGCGGCGCCATCGCGTTCGTGGTGAGCGAGGCCCTGCTTCGCACGGGCGCTGTGAAGCGCCTGTCAGACCTGAGCAAGCGTCGCGAGAGCTGACGTGTCATGCGCCGCCGCCTCGGGGCGCGCAACGGCAACGCTCCTTTGCCACCCTTACGTGTGGCTGGCGAGCGGGAGGACGAGCGTCCGGGAAAGGAAGGAACAGGTTGGCCCGCAACTTCTTTTTGACTGGCGGCAAGCATGTGGGGAAGTCCACGATCCTCTCGGACGTGCTTGGCGCTCTCCCTTGGCCGGTCGGTGGCTTCCGCGTCGAGAGGGTCTTTGAGGGAAGACGCCTCCGTGCGTTCCGCCTTGTGGACCTCATGTCCGGCGAGGCGGGGCTCATAGCGTCCGCGCGCCGGGGCGGCTGGGATGTTCACGCCGATGTCTTCGAGCGCGTGGGGGTTAGGGCGATTAAACGTGCCTTGGCGGCCGCACGCGTCGTCGTCATGGACGAGCTCGGCCGCTTCGAGCTTCGCGCGCCTGCTTTCATCAAAGCAGTCATGGACGCGCTTGACGGGCCGGTCCCGGTGGTCGGCGTCCTCAAGGCCGATTCCAATCCGTTCCTCGACGCCATCCGCGCCCGGAACGACACGGAGGTTGTTGAGGTCACGCCCGAAACCCGGGGAGAAGCTGCGCGAAAGCTCAGGAGCTTCCTCGCGGATATCGCGATGCCAGTCGACTGAGGCTGGATGTGACGGGACGCCGCTGACGCCACACGTCGTGCGGTGGCGGCATCATGGGTGTCAGAAGAGCCGGCCGCTCACCGCAAATGGCCGGCTCTTGGCGAGGTGCGCCCCGCCCGGATGCAGTTCCCGAGCGCGCCACCCGGCTGCGCTGAGCCGCGGGTGCTCTCTGGAACAGGCGGTCACATGTAGACGAGGCCGTTGAACCGTCCCACATTATGTCACCGCGTCATGGGGGAGTTCAACGGTCCCGTGACAAGTTAGCTAGACATGCTGCTGCATGGTGCTCACGAAGTTCTGAACCCTCGCGACGTCCTGGGGCTGGGCCATGGCCGGTTGATACCAGCCCTTCCTGTTCATGAGATCCCAGATCTCCTTCTGGTGCTTGAGGTCTGTATCGAGGCTGCTCATGATCTGCCGCCTCAATTCGGGGCTTGACGCCTCGATGGCGCCCTTCGCCAGGTTGCTTATGCAGAGCTTGTGCTCGTCTAGGAGCACCTGCATGAGGTCCCGGTCGGTGAAGCCGGCGTCACCCCTGCGAACGTTGATATTCGGCATGTTCAAGCTGGTTCCCCCCTTGGATGCTGGATTTGATGGGCGGCTGCGCTGTGGCCCCGGTTCGTCCGCGTCCGCGTTCGTCCGTGTCGTGACACCCAGGGTGCCGCCACCAAGATGCTACTGCAAGTTCGGACGAGCCCCGATGAGCGCCGAGTAAGCGTTCATCTCGGCCCTGTGGTCCTTCGCGAGCCGGTCGCAAAGGGACTTGATCTCCGGGTCCGCGCTCACCTGTGAGGCATAGTCGAGCAGTTTGGTCACGGACGCCGAGGATCTGAGGTGTTCCTCAATGAACATCAACTCCTGCGTGGTCAATCTCTCCTGAGCCACCGTATCAGCCTCCCTTCATGTGACGGTTCGTGTGCGGTCGCGCGAGACGCGCGTGGGACCGCGCTTAGTTTGCTCCCGAAACCCCCGCGTTTATTCGGGTTCCGTTGCCCTTCCGGGATTCTCCATCGGTACGCACCCCGGCCTTGGGGGTCGTTCGGTCGACGTCTAGGGCGCAATCCGGACAGCGGTCGGCACACGTGCGGCACGCGGTGCATGCTGACGCGTCCACCTCTACCGTGGGAGTGCCGTACGCGCCGAGTTCCTTCGACCAATGGATCACGTCCTCCGGGCACGCCTCGATGCAGAAGCCGCACCCCTTGCACAACTCAGGAAAGACGATCCATCTTCCGCGCGGGACCTTGTAGATCTTTGCGGTAAACGTCTTCTCGTCCATGGTCGGTCCATCCGTGCCCGCAGGGTTGTCGCGAGCCATATGTGCACCAGCCTCTCACCAGTCTCCGGTCTCGAGTCTCCGGCTTCCAGCCTCGGGCACGTCCCGCGGCCTTGCCTTTGGGGCCGCTGCCCCGCGGCTGCGCTCCTCCCGGATGATTGCCGCTCCGCGTTGGAGGGCCTTGTGGTTGATGTCGCGGAGGCGCGGGTCGTCTTTGAACTTGTGCCCCAGCTTGAGGTCGAGTGCTTCCTTTACCTTGTCCATCCCGAGCATCCCGATGACCTCCACTACCGCGCCCATCACGATCACGTTGAACGCCCGTGGAATAAACTCGCGCCTCGCGATGTCGGCGGCGGGCAGGCCCACCACAAACGGCGCCGCGCCCGTCCACTCGCGGCGCCCGCCTGCGCCACGCCCTCCGTTGTCACGGGCTGGCTCGGCAGCAGCCGTTCCCGTCATGCTCGCGAAGGCCTCGGGAGCCACCGTGTCCCAAGCGTGAATCCCGATGGCGTCGTCGTCGATCACGGGCGGCCGGACGCTGGAGCTATCGTAAACGAGAAGCGTGCCCGGGCCCACGAGTGATCTCGTCCTTTCGATGGACCGGTCGCTCAAAGCGACCAGGACGTCGGCGTGCCTGAATTTGGGGGAGCCTATGGGGTTTCGGCCGAGCTGGACGTACGCGAGCGACACCCCGCCGCGCTGCTCCACGCCGAAATTGGGGATATAGAGGGCGTGCAGCCCGGAGAGAAACCCCGCCAGAGCGAGCACCTCGCCCACTAGCTGGACGCCCTGCCCTCCCTCGCCGGCAAGGGCGATCTTCATGTTATTGAAAGCGGCCGATTCATCCGGAGCCTCGCCCCCAGTGCGTTCTTCCGTCCGTGTTACAGGGTGTGATGACACAAGCTATCGCCTCTTTATGGCGGCGGTGGGGCCTGCCACGGGGATCGGCCCCCCGGGACCGCGCGCTTGGCTCGCCGCTCCGCGCCTCGTTTGGATCGATGGTGCGGGCCGCCGGCCCCATCTTGCCCTACATCTCCGCTTTTTCCCCGGCGAACTCGCCCACCTTGAACGTTTTGCCCATCTCGTGTTGCAGGAAGTGCCACGTCTCCCCCGGGCCCGTCCGCCAATTGGTGGGGCACGTGGAGAGGGCCTCTACGAAGGAGAGCCCGTATCCGGCCAGTTGGTGTTCGAGAGCGCGCTTTATGAAGAGCTTAAGTTGGCGGAAGTTGGCCACGGTGCCGCGGGCCGCGTATACTCCGTCCTTGCGGATACACGTCACGAGCTCCGGGCCTGACACGGGAAGCCCTGTCTCTTCAGGATCGCGGCCGTCCGGAGTGGTAGTCGTCTTTTGGCCAGCAAGCGTGGTGGGTGCGAGTTGTCCGCCTGTCATGGCGTAAACCGTGTTATTGCACACGATCACCGTGATCTTCTCATTGCGGATCGCGGCGCTCACCAGGTGTTGCGCGCCGATGGCGTAGGCTCCGCCATCGCCCATGTATGCTATGCCCACGAGGTCCGGCCTCGCGCGCTTGATTCCAACTATCACGGGGATGGTCCGGCCGTGATGGGTCTGGACCGTGTCGAGGTTAAAGAGATTCCAGCTCAGGAGCGAGCATCCGATGTCGCAACCGTACACGGTCCTCTCCGCTATGCCAAGGTCGTCGACGGCCTCGCCCAGGGCACGCAGGATGATGCCATGTCCGCAGCCTGGGCAAAACGGGTGGGGCTTGGTCTCGGCGCGCCACGACCGTGGCATGCGCCCAGGCCGCATTACGGCGGTTTCGACGGGCCCGCCGCCTGCGCCGCCGCTGCCCAGGCCGGGCGCCGCCGCGCCCGCCAGGGATTGTGCCGCGGCTCTTGACGAGAGCGCTTCACGAAACGTCCCGCCGGGTCCGTCCAATGCGTCGGTGTGATCCAAGCGTTCCACATCCTCTTCGCCCGTCGAGGGCTCACCGATGGCCATCCTTGACGGAGTCCACGAGCTCCTCCGCGGTGATCCCAACGCCCGGCTTAAAGTAAGTTCGCACATCTATAGCCGCGCGCCCGTACAGTCCCTCGCGGACCAGGCCTGCAAGCTGACCGCACGCCGACTCTACCACGAGCAGCCAGTCAGCTTGCCGGGCAGCGTCGGCGAGCGCTGTTGCAGGAAACGGACGCAAGGTGATGGGCCTGAAGTATCCGGCCCGCACGCCCCGAGCGCGCAGCGTCTTCGCGGCCTCGCGGGCGGCTCGAGAAACGATGCCGTGGGCGACCAGTATGACGTGCGCGTCCTCGCAGCCCTCTTGCTCGAACTCAACCACGGTCGGGGCCATCTCCTCATAGTCGCGGATGTTGGGCATGAGGGCGTCGTATAGCTCCTCTTCGATGCTGAAGGTGTTCCGGAAATGCGCCGGCGGCCTGTCCTGGCCCGGGATGCCGGGTCTTCCAACGAAGGGCTCTTGGGCCGCAAGGGCGAGGCCCCTGTCCTCGGGGTTATAGAGGGTAAGGGCCTCCAACATCTTGCCTTGGTAGCCGTCGCCCAGCACGAACGTGGGGAAGCGTGTCCTCCACGCCGTGGCGAACGCCTTGATCGTGTAGTCGAAAAGGTCCTGGTGGGAGGCGGTAGAGTATACGATACGATGTCCCTCACCGTTGCCTCCGGTGCATGTGAGCCGGACCTCCTGTTGGCTGTAGATGACCGTCGCCGTGGATGGACCTCCTCTTTGCTGGATGATCCACACCACGGGGATACGCATCATCTCGGCCATGGTGATCGGCTCCTGCATGAGGATGTTGCCGGGGCCGGCCGTTGCGGAGAATGCTTTTCTCCCGGCCATGACCGCCCCGATAGTTGCGAAGCCCGCGGAGAGCTCATCCTCGGTTTGCAGAAACCCGAGGGAGTGCTCCTTGGCAAGGGCGGCCCAGGTGTGCATGATCTCGTTCTGCGGGGTGATCGGGTAGCCGCACATCATGTCAGCGCCGGCGGCAGCCGCGGCCCATGCCACAACCTCGTTCCCCGTCAGGAATCTGCGCTGTTCTCCCTCGACGAGTCTCATCGTTCGTTCTCATTTCTTCTCATGTTCCGCCAGCGCGAAATGGGTGAGCCTGGCGGCAGCAGCGTTCCAGGCGCGGCGCCAGCGGGCGGGCGGCCTCGGCGGCCCCGGTGGTGGCCCGGTTGCACCTATGGGCCGGGCGTGGCTTAGCGCCGGACCCGCGCGGTGTCTCGCCAATTAGGAGTCTGCTCGAAACGGGTGGGCCATATGCACGTGCCGGGGCACTCTCTTGCCAGTAGTCGAAGCACCGGACGCATGTGTATGGCGGCGGACGGTGAGGCGCGGCGAAAACTCCTAGCACGGTTTCTGGACGACGTGGTATAATTACGATAGGCAGTGCGGACGTAAACGCAAACCGGGGCGCCGGGGAGTGGTGGAACGCCGAGGTCGCGAGCGCCCGAGGGCGGCGCGGAGGTCCCCGGGGTTTTGGGGCGCAAGACGAAACTGAAGCACACGAGTGCCGGAGTGGCGGAACAGGCAGACGCAAGGGACTTAAAATCCCTCGGGCCCTAGGCCCATGCGGGTTCGAGCCCCGCCTCCGGCACCATTTCCATGTACCGACCTGCTGGCCCCCCTATTGAAGGTTGCCGAAGCCAACAATGGCTAACGAGATATAGCGATGGCAGCGGACTTGCCGGCCTTGCACGACGGGGCGTGGAGAATTCGGCTATCTTGCGCGCCGAATTCGAACGAGACGTGCCGCAAGCACGCCGTCCCTGGCGGGCAAGGCCGGCCCCTCCACCAGGACGGAGGTGTCCACGCATGCGCGCGCCTGCGCGTCAGCCTCCGCCGCGCTATGCCTTGATGCCCGCCTTTTTCTGGATGAAGGCCTGGAACTTCTTGTAGAAGTCCGCGAGTTTCTGGGCGTTTTCCCTTGCTGTCTTTATGAGCCTCTGCATCTCTTGCTGGCTCGGCGGACTCCATTGCCCCTGGTTTTGGTTCTGCGCCACCTGCGGGCGAGCCCCTCCCAGCCTGGGCGCCAGGCCGTAGTCCGCTGGGTTGAAGTCGAAGTTGTCGACGTACGCGAGCTGCTTCGCCGAGAGGGTCTTCTCTATGTCATCGATGGCCTGCCGGAGGGCTTCCTCCCTTGCCTGCCGCTGCTTGCGAAGCTCCTGGGCTCTCGCGCTGTCTACCTGTGACGGGCCGCCGCCCTGCCCTTGGGTTTGACCCTGTGTCTGTCCTGGCACCGGGCCTTGCCATCCAAAACGATTTCCGAACTCGAACTGGGCCGGGTCAACCTCCAGGCGGATGAGGCCTTTGTCAGCGAGCGACTTGAAGGTCGGCCAAATGTCCGCCGCCTGCTTCCGGGTCAGGGCGAGCTTCTTGTCGCGGTCCATGTCCATGATGCCGGCAAGAAGCCAAACGAGGTCCTGTTCAACGGCTTCTCTTTGCACCACCAATTGGCCGCCTCGCGTCGCCGGCGCTTGAGCCTGGACCTGGACGCCGGCTTGGGCCAGCCCCATGGCCGCGGCACGCGCGGCGGGCTCGTCGGCGATCACGCTTGCCGTGACAGCTATCATGGTCAGCGCCAGTGCCGCGAGCACCGTCTGCGCGCCCCTGGTCCCGGTTCTAGCGCTGCCCTTGCCCTTGCTACTGCTACTGCCCCTGATGTGCCTCGCGGTGCTCCAGGCCGTCACGAGCCTGCGTGCTTCGGCAGTGGAGCCGACAGCGGGGCCGGCCGGACGGGCTGGCGGCGCCCACGGTGTTCCATCCGCTCCTCGCGCGCATTCCTGTGCTCGCGCACAACGCGGCAGGTTTGCGATTCCCGCCGTTTCCGAGTCCAAGCCACGCTTCGCACGAACCATTTCGCGTTCCACTTCGCGTTCCACCTCCTCCCCAGGGAGCGAGGCCAGCCACGGATCGGGAGAATCCGGCCAGTTCAGCCGCCAACCGAACCGGCCGGATCCCCGAATTCCGCGCCCTTCTCCGCCGGCCATTACTGCCATTACTTATCACTTGCTCACAAGACCGCTGAACCTCAACGTGGGAGCTGTCAAGAGTCTCACTCGCGTTTGGTCTTCGTGCTCACTCATAGCGCAAGGCTTCAACGGGGTTCAGCCGTGCCGCCCTGCTCGCCGGGTAAATCCCGAAGAACAGGCCGACGGCAAGCGAGAAGCAGAACGGCACCAACACGGCACCGACAGAGACGGCCGACGGCCATCCGGCGACGCGCGCCGCGATCCTCGACCCTGCGATGCCGACGATGATCCCGACGACTCCCCCCACCAGGCTGAGCACGATCGACTCTATGAGGAACTGCATCAGGATATCCACGGTCCTCGCGCCGATGGCCTTGCGGAGCCCTATCTCTCTCGTTCGTTCGGTAACGGACACGAGCATTATGTTCATGACTCCGATCCCGCCGACAAGCAGGGACACGCTGGCGATGCCCGCGAGAAGCACCGTGAACACGCGCGTGACGTCCTGGGCGGCGCTGAGGACATCGGCCTGGTTTCTCACGTAGAAAGCGTCGGTGCTACCCAAGCGGGCAGCGAGGACCGCGCTTATCTCGTCATTGGCCGCGTCCATGGATTTCGCGTCCTTGGCCTGGGCGTAGATTGTGCGCACGTACTTGGTCCCGAGGAGGCGCCTCTGCGCGGTCGTTATCGGAACGTATATGGCATCGTCTATGTTGGTCATGCCGCTTTGTCCCTTGGACTCCATGACGCCGATGACCTTCAGGCGTACCTGGCCGACCTTGAGCTCCTGCCCGATGGGGTCAGCGCCTGAAAAGAGCTCGTCTACGACGCCTTGCCCCACCACGGCAACTTTCGTGGCGTACTCAACGTCTTGTTCTGTGAAGAACGAGCCCGAGGCGACGTTGAACGCCCTGACCGTCAGGTAATCCGGGGTCGTGGCCACGACCTGCGTCTGAAGGCTGCTCGTTCCGTACCTTACAGTGGTGCCTCGTGAAACCTCCGGGGCCACGGCGCTTACGGATGGGCACTCGTCGCGTATCGCCTGGACGTCGTCCATCGTGAGGACGTCCATGCTTCCGAACGCTCCCCTTATCTGTGCACCCGGCTCCCGGGTCCGGCCAGGCATGATGACGAGGAGGTTAGAGCCGAGTCGCTCTATCTGCGATGACACCTGGCGGTTTGCTCCCTCGCCGATCGCTACCATGATGACCACTGCGGCAACCCCTATGATGACCCCCAGCATCGTGAGGCCCGAACGCATCTTGTTGCTGGTGATGCCGAGGAGTGCGGTGCGGACGCTTTCGAGCAGGTTCATCCAGCCTTCACCTCCTCCTCAGGGGCGCGCCCACGCGTGAGGCCGGCGATCGACGCGTCCAGCGCCTCGTCCCGCTCCGCTATCGTCCTCGAGGCGACCGGTTCATCCGCGACTATGACGCCGTCGCGAAAGCGGACGATTCTCTTGGCGTACTGCGCAATGTCAGCATCGTGGGTGACAAGGACCACGGTGATGCCGGTGTTGTTGAGCGCCTGGAATATCGCCATGATCTCCGCGCCCGCTTTGGTGTCCAAATTCCCCGTGGGTTCGTCCGCAAGGATTATCTCTGGCCGCGTCACTAGGCTTCGCGCTATGGCGACCCTCTGTTGTTGCCCGCCCGAGAGCTCCGAAGGTTTGTGATGGAGACGCTCCGCGAGCCCCACCGCCTCAAGAGCCTTCATCGCAACGAGCCTCCGGGTGTGCCTCGGGACGCCCGCGTAAACCAGCGGCAGCTCGACGTTGGCCACAGCATCCAGCCTCGGGAGGAGGTTGAACGTCTGAAACACGAACCCTATGCGCTGGTTTCTCACGCGGGCGAGCTCAGTGTCGTTCATGTCGCTCACGAGCACCCCATCGAGGGAATAAGTCCCTTCCGTGGGCTGGTCCAGGCAACCGAGGATGTTCATGAACGTCGTCTTCCCCGAGCCAGACGGGCCCATGATAGCGACGAATTCTCCCTCGTCGATGCTGAGAGACACGCCCCGGAGCGCTTCGACCTCGACGCTGCCGAGCTTGTATGTCTTTTTTAACCCGTCAACTCTGATCACGCTCAACTCACCCCATACGTGCGCCGCCGGGACGGGTCACGGGCCGGCGCGGCCCGCGGCCCCGGCGTGCCGTTCGCGTCTATCGAGGTCCCCCCATGATGAACATTCCCGGGCCCTCCGGCATGCCACGAGTCGTGCGGTTCGAGTTCCGCTGATTGCTCGTTCCGGTAGTACCCGTGGAGGCGGCAGCAGAGCTTCTGACTGCTACCATGTCGCCCTCCGCGAGCCCCGATATGACCTCGGTTGTGGTCCCGTCAGTTATGCCGAGCTCAACCCGCTTGAAGAACGGCTCACCCTTTTCATCCAGGGTCCGCGCCATCAGGCGCCCTCGCCGCTCCTCCAGCGCCGCGTTGGGGATCGTGAGCACGTTTGTGCGGCGATCCATGACGATGTCGACGTCGGCCGTCATCCCGGGTTTCAAGGTCCTGGTGTCGTCGGTGACCTTGATGGTTACCTCGAAGTAAACCACGCTGCTGATGACCTTGCCTTGGGAAGCAACGCTTTCAACTACACCGCTAAAGACCTTGTCCGGGAGGGACTCCACCTTGACATCGGCCTGTTGGCCGACCTTAACGCTGTGGACGTCCGTCTCATCCACATTCGCCACGACCTGAAGGTACGTGAGATCCGCCACGGTCGCGAGGACGCTCGATTGTCCCACAACCTGTCCTACCTGCGCCGAGACCTGCGTGACCGTTCCATCTATGGGAGACACGACCCGCGTGAGAGCGAGGTCACGCTCTGCCGCGCTCACAGCGTTTCTGGCCTGCACTACCTGAGCCTGCGCGGTGAGGAGCTCTTGCTGGGCGCTCGTTGTATCGGCGTTGGCCTCGGCGAGGCTTAGGTTCAGCTTGGCCTGGGACACCGCCGCCTCAGCCGCCGCAAGCTCGTCAGGATCTGGCCCCGCAAGCAGCGAATCGAGCTTCTGCTGCGCCGACTTCAGCGATTCAACGGCGGTAAGATACTTGTTCTCGGCGCTCTCCAGTTGCTGCCGCGTCACCGCGCCCTGTTCGAAGAGGGTCTTGTTGCGCTCGTACTCCTTATTCGCGGCATCCACCGAGAGCTGCGCTTGGGTGACCTGGGACTTGGCCTGCTCGATGTCCTGGGTCGTTGCTCCCTCTTTGAGCTGTGCCAGCTTTGCCTCAGCGTTGAGCAGGTTTACCCTGGCCTGCTCGACAGCGAGCTGGTTCTGCGTGGGGGCGAGCTTCGCCTGCGTTTGAGCCTGTACGAGCTTCGCCTCTGCAACTGCCAGGTTATCCTTGGCTTCCTGGAGACGCTGGCGGGCATCGGTATCATCGAGAATGACGAGCTCCTGGCCCTTCCTCACAGCGTCTCCCTGTTTAATCAGGACCTGCGTGACGGTGCCGCTGACCTTGGGAGCCACCTCGTAGGTCGAACCTGCGCTTACGGTGCCCGAGGCCGTGATCTTCAGGGTGATCGACCCTCTCTGCACCGGGACAAGCCGGTACAACTGCTGCGAGCTTGCGGCACCCCGGTTACCGGCGAAGAATGCCCTATAGACGCCGTATCCCGCTATCCCCACCACGCACACGGCGACGACCATGACGACCGCTAGGCGGCGCTTGCCTTTACCTCTTGTGCGATTTGCAGTCATAGCTTCCACCCCTCATGTCCCAACAATCCCACCGCCTTGCCCAAGCGGGCCCGTGCGAGGTAGCAATCGAACAAGGCCTGGATCTGCTCGACTTTTGCGCTGGCGAGAGATTGGGTGGCGTCGATGACCTCCGCCATGACCGCCGCTCCCGCATCAAAACGCGCCTTGGTCACGCGGAGTGCTTCTTCCGCCTCGCCCACCGCTTTCCCGGCGAGCTCCAGCTTTTGCACGGCCTGCTTCAATCCCACTGCGGCCGCGTACACGTCCTCGACCACCGCCTGCTTCTGACGCTCCAGCGCGTCCTGTTGCATCTTCAAGGTCGTCTCGGCCTGCGTGAGCTTCTCGCGGGTCACTCCACCGTCCCAGAGAGACCACGACACCTCGATGCCGACGTTCGTCACCGGCTCGGACGACTTGGACCCCAGCCCGATCCCGCCGGGCGTTCCCGCCGCGGAGCGAGAGTCTTCGGCGTCCCCTTTCGAGAGCGTGAGCGTCCAGCCTGCTTGCCCTGTTGTGAGGCCGAGCGATCCAGTGGCGGTGAGGGAAACGTCCCCGGGCTTAGAGTAACTTGCGGAAAGGCCAACCGAGGGCCACAGGGCGCGCCGTGCCGTGTCCACGGCGGCGCGGGCCTTTTCCACTGACAAGCTCGCCTGTTTCACCTCACTCCGGTTTTCGAAGGCGAGCTGCACGAGTTCCTCGAGGCTCTCGTCGTTCGTCTCGACCTGGAACTCGTTGACCAGGTCGAACTCAGTCTCGGCAGGCAGACCCAAGAGCAGTGCGAGGGATCGCATCGCGGCATTGAGGTCGTCCTGTGCTTTGAGCTGGTTGAACTTCGCCTGGTCGAGCTGGCTTTCCGCCTTCATGAGGTCGAGCTTAGTCGCCACTCCGAGCGCCAACTTGGTGTTCACCTCATCCACCAGGTTGGACGCGGACTCCACCGACCCGTCGCTCAAAGACCTCATCTGCTGGGCCCTGAGCACGCCGAGGTACGCGGAGATCACGTTGAACATCGTGTTCTGTTTGGCCTTGGCAAGTTCCAGCTCTGCTTCGTCCAGGTCCATGGCGGCGAGTTGGGTGGCCGAGAGCCCGACGCTGAACGGTGCCGGGAGGACACCAGGCAGCGTCTGGCTCACCGTGACGCTTACAGACGAACTCGCGTCCGATGCCGAGTCGAGGAATGTGTTACCATAATAGCCCTGGACGGCAACTTTCGGCTGCCTGCCGCCGCTGCTCTCGCGGAGCTTGGAGCGCCCGAGCTCGAGCGCTTGCATGCTGCTGACGAGGTCCGGGTTTTGTCTGGCGGCAAGGTCGAGCGCCTCAGCCAGCGTCAAATGGACCGGTTGCGACGCTCGCGACGCTGGAGTGGACGTCGACGGCGAAGTCGACGTCGGCGTCGACGGGGACGCAGGTGCCGGCGGCGCGGCGCTGTCTGCAGCTTCGACCCACCCGGTGCCCGGCGCAGCTGGGAAGGCGGTCCCCGCCGCAATCGCAGCGAGAATGAACAAGAGCGGGAGCAAGAGCCTGGGGAGGCGCTTGACTGTCGTTCGTATGTTCGTCACGACGCGGTACCTCCGTTTTCGGCGCTCGTGGTGTTGGTGTTCCCGACGTTCGTATCACCGCAAGCCCGCCTAAACTGGGATCTTGCGACGTTGTAGTCGTATATTGCCTGGAGCGCGTCGATTTGGCTTTGAGTATACTGGTTCTGAGCGGTCAGGACGTCCAGGTTCGTGGCCATGTCCGCGTCGAAAAGCAACTGAGTCACGCGGAGGTTCTCCTTTGCCTCGTCGACCTTCTTGGCCGTGAGGTCCACCTTGGCCTCGGCCTGCTTGAGGGAGACGTATGCCTGGCGGACTGCCATGGCTATCTTGTTGCGCTGGTCCGCAAGCCTCACCCTCGCATCGTCCGCTGCGAGCTTGGCCCGCTCGTATGTGAGCCTAGGCGTGAAGTCGTTGTCTGCGAGGCTGACCTCCATGTCCGCCACATCGACGCTCGATTGCGCTTGCGCGACCTCAACGCGGTTGGCGAGAGCGAATTCAATGCTCGCCTCGAGGTCGAGGTCCCCCGTCTTCTCGTAGGAGAACTCATCGCTCAGACGGAGGACCGTCTCCGGCGCGAGCCCGATGGCCTGATTCAGCGAGACCATCGCGAGATCCCTGTTGAGCGTGGCGCTCTCGAGGCTGTTCCGCGCTGAGGCGACCTGGTTCTCCGCCCTCATCAAGTCGAGCTTGGTCGCCATGCCCACTTTCTCCTTGGCCTTCGCCACCTCGAGCTGCTTCTCTGCGAGGGTAAGCGCCTGTTCGGAGATGTCCACCAGGTGTTCGGCCTTGAGAAGAGAGTAATAAAGCTGGTCTGTGTTGAGCACGGCGTCCTGCTTGGCTATCTCGAGATTCTTCTGTGCGACGGAAAGGTTCACACGAGCCTGATAGAGTGACGTTGGAGATGGCTTTGTGAGGTTGCTGGCCTCTGCCTGCGCCAGCGCGAGCTCGGCATCCTTCACTGCGTTCGCGGCAAGGAGCACGCTTGAGCTGGATTTCAGCGCGAGCTCACGGCATTCCTGGAGGCTCACCTCCCTCACCGCGGACTGAGCGGATTGGACTGCGTCATCAGCCGCCAGCGCTGTGGGCGAAAGCACCATCACACCCGTCACAAGGGACAGCGCGAGCACAGCAACCCAATCGAGCCATAACCTGTTCTCCGAGCGACGTCTGGATAGCGACATCCTGAACCACTCCTCCCTCCAACACCCGACGTTCCATATGATGTTTTCCACGGGACTTCCCAACAATCCGCCTCAGCGGTTCGCCTATACCACGCCTGCGTCCCCGCGCCCAAAAGAGGGGGGTGCCCGGAGGCAGCCCCCGACGAACGTGAAACCTTGTTTCTGACGCGGCGTGTCTCACGGGGCATTGCGGCATTTCGGACGAGCGGATTCAGGTATCGGCCGCTCGGCCCCAAGCTCCCACCTCCTGCCATCCCGGGCCAAACCTTGTCTGGAGGCCGCGGAATTGGGTTTTCTCCCTGAGGTTGGATTCTTCACTATGTATAACGCGCGGGATGTTAAGAAATTGTGACAGAGAAAGCAACGTTTTGTGAACGCCCGTCCGCCTGGCGTGTAAACGAGCGGCGCGGTCTCGGTCTGCGACGCCGTGTCACAGAGACTGGCAGGGGTGAGGGGTGCTTGGGGAAAGGCCAGCCGTCTCCTGTACCCCCACTTAGCACCGTGCTGCGCCGTAGGCTTCGCCGGTCCCGCCCGCCTCATCCGGCGGCACCGCCGGCAGTGTGAAACTGAACGTAGAACCCTTGCCCGGCTCGCTCTCTACGGCGACCCGGCCCCCGTGGCTAGCAACTATCTGTTTGACGATGGCGAGGCCGAGGCCCGTCCCGCCCAGAGCACGCGCACGCGACTTGTCAACCCGATGGAAGCGTTCCCATATGTAAGGGAGGTCCTCGGCAGGAATGCCGGGGCCGTGGTCCTGGACGCTCACGGTGACCTCGTTGCCCGAGGACCGGGCACGGATCGCGATCACGCCCCCCGGCTGGGAGAACTGGACGGCGTTGCCCAGGAGGTTGATGAGGACCTGCTCCACTCGATCTTCGTTCGCGAGTATGAGGGGAAGATCCTCTGGAATATCCCTCTCAACCCGGAGCTTGTGCTCCTGGAGCTGCGGCGTGAGCTTGGACACCACGCGCGCCGCGACCTCAGATGCATCAACGGTATTGAGGTCCCAGCTCACCTTGCCCGACTCCATGAGCGCAAGGTCGAGCAGGTCGTGTATGAGGCGGTTCAAACGCAGGGTCTCCCTGTGCATGAGCTCGAGGTATTGGTTCCTCACGGATTCGTCGGAGATCACTCCGTCCATCATGGCCTCGAGGAAGCCCTGGATTGAAGTCAAGGGCGTGCGCAGCTCATGAGACACGTTCGCGACGAGATCGCGGCGAAGCTGCTCGAGCTGCCGAAGCTCGGTGATGTCCTGGAATACGCCGACCGCGCCGTACACTTTGCCATCGGTCTCCTTCAGCGGAGCGACATGTACGAGGACGAACGTTTTGCCATCCCCAAGCTTGTACTCGGCCGCCTCTTCCCGGCCGGACTCCAACACGCTTCCGAAGATCTCGGCCATCCCAGGGCAGGCAGAGAGGTCTTTGAGCGACAGACCGAGAAGGCCGGTGTCTTGGTATCTCAACATGCGCGCGGCAGCGGGATTGGCGAGGATCAGCTTCCCGCGGTCGTCGGTGGCCACGACTCCCTCTGACATGTTGGACAGGATGTTTTCGATCCTCAGTTTCTCCTGGTGTAGGGTGCTAATGGTTTCTTGGAGGGCGTCGGATAGATGATTGAACCTATGGGCGAGTTCGCCCAGCTCGTCCTGGGAGGTCACCTGTATCTTTTGCTCGAAATTGCCCTTGGACATCTCCAGGGTTATCCTGCTCATCTCCTTGATGGGACGGGAGATGGAGCGGGAGAAGAAATAACCGAGGACCGCCGACACAAGTATCGCGATGCCTGCGGCGTATACGATGATGCGCTCAACGGCGCTTACCGTGGCCGCGATGTCGGCGACGGGCGTAAAGAGCAGGAGCCCGCCTACCACCTGGCCCCGCGCCTTCAGGGGGACGGCCACCGAGAGCACGACCTGATTGAAGCGGGGATTATAGTCACGCCTTGAGACCACCTCTCCCTGCAGGATCCGGCGGTTTTCCTCGGTCTCGAATTGGAGGTGCGGCGGGCCAGGCAGCCGGGCCCCGCCCGCGAGTATGAACCCCCGTCGGTCTACCACGGCCATGCGCACGTTCTGGGCGTAGGCGAGGGGCCCAAGTACGCTGTCCAGCGACGCGAGGGTCTCGCCATTCTCGAGGTGCGATTCCATCAGCTCCCCGATGGCCTTGCCTCGTTGAATGAGCTGACGCTCCCTGACGGAGTAGTAGTAGCTGGCGAAAAGCTGCGACATGACGATGCCTACGGCAAGCAATGTCAGCAGCGCCACCACAAGGTACGACGTCAGGAGTTTGCCGAAAAGGCTTCTAGACATTCATTCGCCCGCCTCGAATTTGTAGCCGCGTCCCCAGACCGTCTTAATGTACGTAACGTCGCCGTCGGCGTGGAGTTTCTCGCGCAAGCGCTTGACATGTGTATCGACCGTGCGTGCGTCACCCATGTAGTCGTATCCCCAAACTTCCGCGATGAGCTGTTCGCGGCTGTACACGCGGCCCGGGTGGCACGCCAGGAACCAGAGTAGGTCGAACTCCTTGGGGGTCACGGGTATCTCCTTGTCCTTTATGGTCACCCGGTTGGCGTCGCGGTCGATCGTGAGATTGCGGTAGGTGAGCACCCGGCCACTCGCCCCGGGGCTGGCACCGGCCCTTCGCAAGACCGCCCTCACGCGGGCCACCATCTCGCGGGGGCTGAATGGCTTGGGGATGTAATCGTCCGCGCCAAGCTCCAGGCCGAGCACGCGGTCGAATTCTTCAGTCCTGGCGCTGAGCATGATTATGGGTACGTTGGAGGTCTTCTTCACCTCTTTGCATACCGTCCATCCGTCGAACTTGGGCAGCATGATGTCCAGAATGATGAGGTCGGGCGGATCGATTCTGGCTTTATTGAGGGCTTCTTCGCCGTCGCTCGCGGTTTCGACGCGGAAGCCTTCGTTCTCGAGGTACATGCGAACGAGCTCCCGCACGGACTCCTCGTCTTCAACCACGAGAATGGTGCTCACTTCCTCAACGCCTCCCGAGAGACGGCAATAACGGGTCTCTCTAATCTTCGGACAGGAGACCTGCGCTGTCAATCATCCTCAAGAATGATTATACCTACCTCTTTTCAGGATTCTATGGAGAAAGTATGTCAAAACGTTGAGCTGCTGCGCGTCCCACGCATTGCCACGTAGCGCGTAGCACACGCGGGAAGGGGCGTTGGGCGTCGGCGTGGGACGGGTCTGGGCGAGCGGCGGGCTGGCGAGCGGGGCGGGCGGGTGGGCTAGTGGGCTGGTGGGAGGGCGCTCTCGCTGCCCTTTGTCCCTTTCGGCTGCATCCTTAACGCGAAGCGAGGAGTTCCGCGCCTTGCGGCGAATAATACAAAAGGGGGCACAGACGCGGGAACGTCTGCGTCTCATCGTCCTAGCCCCTCGGGCCGTCGGAGAGGGCGTCGCCGTCCGAGGGGGCTGAACGGCAGCGGCGATGCCAGCGGGCGGCCGCGCGGCGCCTTAGGGGGCGACCGGTGGGGCGGCGATAGGAGAGCGGCGCGGTGATGTGGCGGGCGGCAAGCCGGGTCAGGTCGGTGTGCTGCCGGGTTGGCTAAGGTGTAAAAGGGAGGCGCAAAGCGTAATGACAGGGGAGATGAGGGCCGTCATCAAGCCGACCGCGGGGCCCGGGGCGGCGATGACCAGGGTGCCGATCCCGGGCGTGGGTCCGAGGGATGTGCTCGTGAAGGTGAAGGCCACCGCTATATGCGGCACGGACATTCATATCTATAACTGGGATCCATGGTCGCAGTCAAGGATCCATCCCCCGAGGGTCTTCGGCCACGAGTTCTGCGGCGAGGTGGTCGAAGTCGGGCCGCAAGTAAGGTCCACCGCCCCGGGGGATTTCGTTTCCGCCGAGACCCACATCACGTGCGGGGTATGCTTTCACTGCCGCACCGGGAAAGGCCATATCTGCCAGAACGTCCAGATCATAGGCGTCGACAGGGACGGGTGCTTCGCCGAATACGTGGTAGTGCCCGAAGAAAACGTGTGGAAGGTCGCGCCTGACGTGCCGATCGAGATCGCGGCGATCCACGATCCCCTGGGGAACGCTGTGCACACGGTCTTCTCGGCGGACGTGGCGGCGGCCACGGTTGCCATCGTTGGGGTGGGTCCCATAGGCCTGTGCGCGATCCCCATAGCCCGCATGGCGGGGGCGACTCGCGTCTTCGTCGCGGATGTCAACGAGTGCCGACTGGACCTCGCGAGGAAGCTCGGAGCAGACCTCGTCATCAACTCCCGGCGCGAAGATCCCGTGAGGGCGATGACCGAAGCTACTGACGGGATGGGCGTGGACGTGGTGCTCGAGATGTCGGGCCATCCCGACGGCATCAGGCAGGGTCTTGCGGCGCTGCGAAAAGGCGGGCAGATGAGCCTCTTGGGGTTGCCGTCTCGGCCGGTCGAGATAGACCTCGCGGACGGCGTGATATTCAAGGGCGCTACCCTCAAGGGCATCTCTGGTCGTGAGATGTTCGCAACCTGGTACAGGGTGGCGGCCCTGCTGAGGGCGGGCCTCGACGTTTCGCCCGTCATCACCCACAGGTTCCCGCTGGACGAATTCGAGCAAGCCATGGAGCTTGCACGCTCAGGGAATTGCGGCAAGATCGTGCTCTTCCCCTGACGCGAGTAGCGTAGCATGGCGCGAGGTGCGTTGCACCTTGCACTTGCTTGGCGCCCGGCGCGTGACACGTGGCGGGCGGCGGGCGGTGCGGGGACTCCAGTGCGGCGCGGTGGGTTCTGGTCCGGCGGGGTGAGGGCGAACAGCCGAACAGAGCGCGGGTGCGGTGGCGCCCTGGCGACACTAAGGTCGCAACGTGCCAATGGTGCCATGGCGGTCCCGTTATGGTGACGCGGACGGGTGACAGCGCAGATGAGATTACGGGCAGTCTCAATGGCGTATCCGAATAACCTAATCGGAGGGAGGGAACGCCGCAGACCCTGAAGCCGGAAGCGCGACACGCAAAGCAGCTGCGCGGAGCGAGGCCGTCGGCGCAGGGCGGGGCCGAGCCGGGTGCCGGGCGCCGGGCGGCCCGCGTCGGGTCAGGTGGTGCCGTGCAAGGCCGCGCCGAGTGCGGCTGCCGCGGGCGGCGCTGGGAACGGGTGTAGCGGGGTCGTGCGGGGACGGAATTCCATGCAGGACGCACTGGCTTTCGTGCAAGAAGAGATCAACGAGCTCAAGAGGCAGGGGCTTTTTAGGCTTCCGCGGGTACTCGAGGGTGAGCAGCGGGCAAAGGCCGTTTTCGACGGACGGACCGTCGTGAACCTCTCGTCCAACAACTATCTCGGCCTTGCCACCCATCCGAAGCTGCGCGAGGCCGCGAAGAAAGCCATAGATGAGCTTGGCGTGGGCTCGGGAGCGGTCCGCACCATCGCCGGCACGATGGAGCTTCACGTGGAGCTCGAACGGAAGCTGGCGGAGTTCAAGAAGACCGAGGCTGCGCTCGTGTTCCAGTCGGGGTTCACCGCTAACGCCGGCACCGTGTCGTGCATCCTCGGGCGCGAAGACGTGATCATCAGCGACCAGCTCAACCACGCCAGCATCATCGACGGCGCACGCCTGAGCCGCGCGGAGATCAAGGTGTTCCCGCACCGGGACGTGGACGCCATGCGAAAGCTCCTCGAGGAGTCCAGGGGTGCGAGGCGCGTGCTTGTCATCACCGACGGCGTCTTCAGCATGGACGGCGACATCGCGCCGCTGCCCGACATAGTGCGTGTGGCGAAGGAGTACGGAGCCATCACCATGGTCGACGACGCTCACGCCAGCGGCGTGCTCGGCGCGAACGGGCGCGGCACCGTGGACCATTTCGGCCTCCACGGGCAGGTCGACATCCAGGTGGGCACGCTGTCAAAGGCCATCGGGTGCCTGGGCGGGTACGTGGCCGGGAGCCGGGCGCTCATCGAGTACCTGCTTCAGCGGGGACGGCCCATTCTGTTCAGCACGTCCCATCCGCCGGCGGTGACTGCGGTGGCCTTGGCAGCGCTCGACATTCTGCTGAACGAACCCGAGCTCATCGAGCGGCTGTGGGAGAACGCTAGGTTCTTCAAGAAGGGCCTGCAGGACCTCGGCTTTAACACAGGCATCAGCGAGACGCCGATAACACCGGTCATAGTAGGGGACGGGCCGCTCGCGATGAAACTGTCCGACCGGCTCTTCGAGGAAGGAGTGTTCGCCCAGGGCATAGCGTACCCGACCGTCCCGGTGGGCGCGGCGCGCGTGAGGACGATCGTGACGGCTGAGCACACGAAGGAGGACCTGAGCTTCGCGCTGGACGTGTTCGCGAAGGTCGGGAGGGAGCTTGGCATAATCGAGCGGTGACGAGCGGTTTAGAGCTGGCGGCGATGGCGGGTGGCCTCGGCGGCTTCGGGGATGCTGCGCGCTGACGACGCCATACGCTGACGCCGCCGCCGCGGCGACGCCGCTGTGACGGCTGCGTTGAATCGGCTGTGACGCTGTGATGGCTGCCGTACGAGCGCAGGACGCGTCGGGCGGGGCCGGGGCGGCAGCGCGGCCAGGCCGCATTTACCACTTGACGACACTGGTTCGTGTGTTATAATAACGAATGTAGCGGGGCGCCGTGCATAGAACGGGCGCGGTGCCGACGACAAAGTTTACGTCGCGGGGTAGAGCAGCTGGTAGCTCGTCGGGCTCATAACCCGGAGGTCGCTGGTTCAAATCCAGCCCCCGCCACCATTTTTCTTAGCGTGGGACGTGCGGAGGCGACAGCGTCCGACGCCCCACGCGCAGTCCATATAGGTTCAGGCGGCGGCGTAGCTCAGTTGGTCAGAGCACGCGGTTCATACCCGCGGTGTCACTGGTTCGAATCCAGTCGCCGCTACCATTTTGTAAGCGCGACACGACCGGGATTTCCCGGCCGTGTAAAAATGAATAGTCCAAAGTTTGGGTGCGCCACTAGCTCAGTTGGTAGAGCAGCTGACTCTTAATCAGCGGGTCGAGGGTTCGAGTCCCCCGTGGCGCACCAGCTATTTTGGGGTTTGGGCAGGCGATGAAGGTTCTTTCAGCAATGCTTGTGTGCCTATAGTGTGCCAGACTCCCAAGAGTGTGCTTGCCGTCACTCCACTCCCTTCTTCTTCGCTTTCGGGTTGCCGTCCGAGAACAGCAGGGCCTCCATGCCGTCAGAGACCTGCTGCTGCATGTCCGGCAGAACATGCGAGTAAGTGTCAAGCGTCAACTTCACCGTGGAGTGTCCGAGTAGTTCCGAGACTATCTTGGGATGCACGCCAGCCTTCAGCAACAGGGTGGCGCAGGTGTGTCGCAGGTCGTACAACCGGGTCTCCGAGGACAACCCCGCCTTCTGCAGGATGGGCTTGAAGTGACGGCGCACGAGGTTGTGCTCGTGCACGGGAAGCCCGAGGTCCGTCGCGAACACGAGGTCAAGATTATGGTACTTCTGGCCCGCCGCCAGCCTCTCTTCCGCCTGCCGCGCCTTGTGAACGCGCAGAGCCTGTAACACCGTGGGCGACAGTTTTATGCTCCGGCGGCTCCCAGGCGTCTTCGGCTCCTTGAAATACCACGATGGCACGGGGTCGTTCTCGTCCTGCCTGTCATGGCGCCTGGCGAGAGTCCGCCGCACGGAAACCTTTCCTGCCTCGAAGTCTACGTCCTTCCATTGCAGGGCTAGGTACTCCCCCGGTCTCATGCCCGTAGTTATGGCCACGAGGAAGAGGGTATAGAAAGGGTCGCTCTGCGCGGCTTGTAAGAATCTCTCCACTTCCTCGCGCGACATGGCGTGCATTTCCTTTGACGCCCGCCCGGGTAGTTCGACGTACTGAGCAGGGTTCCGGGCGATGAAACCCCATTTCACCGCCTGTTCCAGCGCGTTGTTGAGCACTGCGTGGACGTAACGCACGGTCCGGGGTGCTAACCCACGCTCGATCATAGTCGTGTAAACCTCCTGGATCTCCAGGGGTGTTACCTGGTGCAACCGTTTCGCGCCCAGGGGCTTTCGTACGTACCGTCTCAGGTTGCTGTCATAGTCCTCATATGTGCGTGGGCTTACCCGCGGTCTCGCAACAGTCGCTAACCATTTATCCAGGTATTCGTCTACCGTCATACGTGTCGGCTCGGCGAAGGTTCCGAGGTCCCTTTCCCGCAGAACGGCGGTCAGGTATCTTTGCGCATCCTTCTTGGTCCCGTGAATGGTCTTGTTGTGGTAACGCCGCTTCCCGTCCTTATCGCGCCCGAGAAACACCCGGACGAGGAAGATGTTCTCTCCGCGCTGAATGATCTGTCCCGCCACGAGTATTCCCTCCCTGTGTTTGCATACTCAGACTAGTTGCAATTGGCCTTTTACTGTCCGCGCTCGCGGTTGGATTCTTCGGCCCTGCGCCTCGCCTCGATGATGAGGTCCCGCGCCATGCGGGCAATGCTCTTGTGCTCCTCGAATGCAATGTCAAGCGGTCGGCGATTTCCTCGCCCGCGAGTTTCCGGAAGTCCAGACAGCGTTCATCTGCCTTTCAACGGAGGAATCGCTGCCGGAAGAAGCGGCGAACGCGGAGGCTCCGGCTCCGGCGCAACCTGTACCGGCGCCATCCGAATGATACCCTCCTGTGCCCTACCTCCTCAGCGGCACCTGCACGACAGCAGCTGGCAGTTCTTTCCTCAGACGCGCCGTCCGAAGGCACCACGAGCGCGCAGGTACGCGTTCGTGCGGTAGTTTGTTTGACACGCTAGGCGGCCTCGTAGGCGCGTCGGCGCTCTCTTTGCCCGGGCACCCTTCAGAGGCGCCCGTACGCCCTCCTGTGCGTCGCTAGGTAGCAATCTGCACGTCCTGTTGGACCGTGCGTGAGGTGGGGAAACGGTTTCCCTACTTTTCTCTGACCGTCTGGCTTTTGTAAAAACCATCGGCTACTTGTACGAGTCTGGCAAAAACCTTGGGATCATTGTCTTTTTTTACGATACAAACCTTTATGGTGTGGGGACATGGTCCATGTACGCCGCTGTGGGCAAGCTCTCCCTCTATCATGGCATCGCACTGAACATAGGCATGAATAAACGGTCTGGGAGCGGGGGCCTGACAACCCCCACTGACTACATCCCAATGGATGCCTGTTAAATCCTTTAATCTGTATGCCGCCTTCTGCCAGTGATTCCACTGCCTGCGCACCCATACGATGTCACTCGTAAGCTGATTCATCGATTGGCCTCCTTTCCTATCACCGCCGTCTGCGGTCCGAACTGCCGCGTCGTCGCAAGGAAGGGGCTTGCTTCGTCGGCCTCCCATGCGTCGAGGACGTGCCCGGCCTCAGCTAGCCAATAAGGCGCGCGAGCACTGCTACGATGACCAGCATTGCCAGAATACCGACCACAGCCACGATCCAAGCATCGACACGACCAGGATTGACTGCGAGTTGCCTGAACCACCAACGCTTCATGCCGGCTACCAGCCTGGCGTAGTCCCTGAGGATCTGCCATGCCTGCTCCGCGTATCCCAGTGTTTTGCCCGCACAGCCTTCGTATCCTGGCGCGTACACGACCGTGAAATGTTTCGACGACTTAGAAGGCCATCCACCCGCCCAAGCTGCTTGTTATTAGTGTCTCATTCTTTGAAGAATGAGACAGCGGGGGGACTGGGCTTATTACCTAACTAACCCCCCCGCTTGCGATAGCGGAGCCGTCCGCCCTGAAGCCTAGCTGCCCCAGAATTTCTTCACCTCTCTGGATGGCCCTGTTGCGCTCTCGCTGCCAATACACCTGTTCGCCGATGTAATCCTTATACCACTTGCTGCCGGTAACGCGCGGATCATCCCAGGCCGCCTCGCCCTTTTCCTTAAAAGCCTCCGCAACCGCCTTCTCCTCTATCTCATCATAGATGTACTGCCCAGGCGTCCAACCCTGTGCCTCGTGGAGCCTGTGCGCATCTACAGGAATCGCGGTGCCCCATTCCGGGTAGCCCGCTTCGTGCAGAGCACGCATTCCGGTCCGAATCCTCTCCACAAGCCTTTGCAACTCTTCAGGATGCGCGCGCCAGTATTCCACATCATGTTCTGCGAGGTCCACCTTGGCAGAACAAACATCCATGCCTTTCAGCACGGCGACGTAACGAGGTATGCCGGGTTTCCCCATCCCGTTCACCAGCCTTTCTCCCTCTTCCTCTCCCTCTCTTGGTCTTGCCGCGCAGCCTGGTCTAAATGCGGATCCTGCTGAAGGGAGCAGGGGCTTCTCGCCCCTGCTCAGACTTCCCCCTCCTGCAATGGCCTCTCCGGCCTTACCCCAAGGCGCACATACCGGCCTATAGTTGAGTACGTCCACCATGGCTCGGTGCCTGTTTTGCGCTTGAGGACCACTAGCACCGTGTCTCCGGCTCGGCAGTAGTCGCTGAGTTCATGGGGTAAGAAGAAGTCGAACCCTTTTTGGATCGCTACGATGTAATCTCCCTTGCGGATACCGGCTGAGTCGGCGGGCGAGTTCGGGAAGACGCCCTCGACGCGGACCGCTAGGGTTACATCGTACTTTGGCCGTGACCAGATGATGCCCAGGTAAGGTAGCCCGTACCAATAGGACGGGCTGTTTGTCTGCGCGATTGTCACGTAGTCCTGGGCAAGCGCAGGCCAGGCCACGAGCACCGCAAGCAGGATTGCCAATGCCGTCACTGTTTTCCCTAGACTCTTCATCTCAAGTGCCCCCTCTCTGTTCTGTGTTCGGCTCTTGAATACGGCGCGGGTGCGCACCGTTGCCGTCCATGTCTTCCCGGCTCCGGTCATGCGTGATAGAATAAAAGGGCAGGGCGGGTTATTCACATCACGTCCTGCTGGCAGGGGGCAGTTGGCTCACCACTTCGCGCCCTCTGCCTGCTTTTGGTCCAGGCGCCAGAGTTCGTCGTTCACCAGCTCTTCGATGGATAGGTAAACGGCCCACGCCTCCGGCGAGACCCGCTTTTGCAGCGCATCCTGCAATCTCCGGACAGCCTGCCGGTACTGCTGGTGCGCAAGCACGTCGCGGAGGTAGTCCACCTTCGCGCGCTGCTGCTTCAAGGCTTGCATTTCCTCGAACGTAAGAGCCCCGGAGCGGACGCACGCCATGCGCTCCTCGATCATGTCGCATATCGCGTCAAGCTCTATCCCCGCACCTTCCGCGCCCTTCAGAGTTTTCTCTTGAGCACGGTTCAGCGCCTGGGTGATGTCGTCTTCCCCTCTGGAAAGACAATCGAACGACGCGGTAAGAGCGGAACACACGCTGTCCGTGAACACTTCCAGATCATCGTGCTCGACTCCTACACTCGCCAGGGCTTTCATGACTACTTCTTTCAGACGGTCCATACCGTTCCTCCTCTCTTACATATCCCGCCCTGCCAAACACGAAAAGCCCTCTTCCGCCGAGGAAGAGGGCACGCAAGACAACCTGGTATTGCCTCTCATCTCTCAGCGGAGGATCTCCGCTGCCGGACTTGGCACCTTACCCGCGTCGCGCCACCACAGCGCGACCTAGGCAGGTTGCCGGGCTTCATCGAGCCGTTCTCTCAGCCACTCTTGATGAGATATGTTCCAATTTTTATTAAACCAGCTTCTTCCTAGTCTGTCAAATGAGAATACACGAGAATGCGAGAGACAGACAGATTCCGCACGAGTGACAACGCGCTCTTAAAGTGTTTCGGCACTTCTGTGGGGATTGGCGGGATAGGCGCTATCAAGGCCATACCGACAGGCGCTCTCCGGCGCACCTTACATTCCACGAATCCGATAGAGTCCGCCGTAGAAAGGGGAAGGACCAACCACCACGCAGAGTCAAGAGGTGGCGTAGTGGAAAGGGGTCTTGAGGAGGACGCTGGCGGGGCTCAAGGAAGCAGAGTCGGGGTTTCGACGCTTGGCAGCCCATGGGGAGCTGCCGCTCCCATGGATGCCTCTCAACGGCGAGGTTCTCTGCACCACCACGAGCGAGGCAACAAACACGTGACAAACCAAGCGGGGGTACGGTACGCGAGATTCCATGATGATCGCGACAACCTCTCGGGCGGCCCGGCTAGCCAAGCCGTCAGACTCTAGCCTCGGCCATCTTCGAATACATCGAAAGCTTCTATAACCGGAAGCCTCGGTACCCCGCCCTTGGATGTCTAAGTTCTCCGCAGCACGAAAGGAAATGGGCCATCTCAGAGAGAAATCACAACCAAGTTAGAGAGTCCGCAGCGTAGCCTTTGAGTGTCCACGAAACCGGATGAACTCCACACGACGGTGTCGCGGATGGGTGCCGTATGGACCTAAGAAGGTGGAGCACGAAGCCAAAAGGTTTGCTGAGGGGCTCTTGTGGGGAGGAGAAGAGTCGAAACTTGGCGAAACTATAGAGCGGTTCGCAGCTAGGGTCGGGCTGCCTGTGGGAATGGTGCGTTACAGGGTACTGGGGTAGCGACAGCGCTAAACCCGTTCTATGAGTGTACAGACAATGCTTGCTGCCCGCAGCCGCCTGTTTTCTCTCGCTTCAAGATCCGTGTTTCTCGAGTCATTGCCCGCTGCGGGCGGAGATAAGCCAGACGGGACGTCAGGGATTCGCACCATCATCGGCGCTAAGGCATGGGGCAGACGATGTACCAGGTTGATAGGCTGTCGAGCAGTCAACGGGTTGTGTGTGGCCAAACACACACTAGACCTGTCAACCCTGGCACAAACTGGGTTCGAGAGGCAACCTACGTGCCCCTAGGAACGATAGACGCGGCCGAAGTCAAGAGATGTATCCTGTCGCAATTCCCGACAATGGTGTGAAGCTTCGATTCCGAACGATGTCGGTTCAGGTCAGGTAAGGTAGGTTATTGGTTCATGAAATCGACAAGACAGGTGGTGGCCGTTATGGCAGGAAACTACTTTATCTTCGTAGCCAATGATGTGCAGATTTCACCAGAAGAGGTGGCTTCAGCCTACGATATTGCTGATGCATTATTGGGCCGAGGATTCTGGGCGTTTACGACACAAGCGCCTCTGCGGACAAAGCTAGTTAAGGGAGACGAAGTGTTAGTTTACCTCGCAGGACCTGGACGGAGGTACTTTGTCGCCGCTGCACAAGTAGCCGCTGAATCTGGCAAAGTGTCGAAGGAACAACGGGATATCCTAAGAGGCTTTGGTTTATCGTTTATGGAACATAGCATTGTGTTGAGCAATATCCGTCGGCTTGAGCCCTTTATAGAAATAAGACCCTTGATTCCAAATCTAGATTTCATTGTGAATAAGGAGAATTATGGCCTGCATCTTCGCCTACCCATCGTACAAATCAAACGCGAGGATTTTGACAGAATCATAGGCAAGGCAAGGATGGTAGCATGGAAGTAGCGGACTTAAAGGGGAGATCCTGCATGCGTAGAGGCGTTACTGCCAATAATAAGTAATGAAGAGGAGGAGGGAGAGGGTGAAGGTAAATGGCACCCATGAGACAGGGGATAACTGTTGAGCCCAAACTAGGGTCTATTTCCTGGTCGCTTCTTGATAAAGTGGAGTTTTTCCGAATCGCTGCGAATCAACAGATCGACAGATCTCAACGGAGCAAGATGGGCCAGTTTTTGACTCCGGCACCTGTGGCGGGGCGTATGGCCTCTATGTTTGATGCAAAACGGCCGGTTATTAGATTGCTAGATGCAGGTGCTGGTGTTGGTACGCTTTGTGCGGCGTTCGTGGCAGAGCTTTGTAACCGTGAGTATAGGCCACAAAGGATCGAAATAGCAGCATATGAAATTGAACCGGTTTTCCTTGAATACCTTAAGGAAACGCTTGCAGCATGCCAAGCCGAATGCCAACGCGCTGGCATTGACTTTAGTTCTACGATCCTCGACGAAGATTTTATCGAAGCAGGGGTCTCCCTGATTCGCGGTAATCTGTTTTCGTCGCATTTGACTGCTGGCTTCGACTGCGCGATTCTGAACCCTCCTTACCGGAAGATTCACAGCAAATCGAAGGAGCGTCTTCTTTTGCGGTCAATTGGTGTCGAGACAAGCAACTTGTATGCAGGATTTCTTTCCGTTGTTATTCACTTGTTAGGCCCCGAAGGCGAATTGGTCGCGATTACTCCTCGTAGCTTCTGCAATGGGCCATACTTTAAACCCTTCCGGAAGCTGTTTCTTAGCAACATGGTGCTGAGGCAAGTGCATTTGTTTAATGCAAGGAGCCAGGCTTTCAAAGATGATGGAGTGCTTCAGGAGAATGTGATTTTCCACGCTATACGGGGAGGTGAGCCACCGAGAGAAGTTGTTATCACTTCAAGCGAGGGGCCTGGGGATGACCTTATCACAGAGCGTCACGCAAGTTACTCTGAGTTAGTCACCCCTAATGACCCTGATTACTTCATCCATATTCCTACAGACCGAATTGAGCAACAGATAGCAGATAGAATGCAAGGGTTTAGATCAACGCTGGCAGAACTGGGCCTCGAGGTATCTACAGGGCGAGTAGTGGATTTTCGAACAAAGGGATTCCTGCGAGCAAACCCTGGGCCGGATACAGTCCCGTTGATCTACCCCGGGCACTTCGATAACGGAGGCATTCGGTGGCCGCAGCAGTTGAGAGGGAAGCCGAATGCGATAGTCAGAGCGCCAGAAACAGAGGAATTGCTTGTGCCTCCAGGTGTATACGTCTTGGTAAAGCGATTCTCAACCAAGGAAGAACGGAAACGTGTAGTTGCGGCTATTTATGATTCGGCAAAGGTGTTCCAGGGCGAGGTGGCCTTTGAGAATCATCTCAACTACTTTCATCAAAACGGTGGCGGGCTTGACGAGAACTTGGCCAAAGGTTTGGCCGTGTTTCTCAACTCCACAGTCGTCGATGCGTTCTTCCGTCAGTTCAACGGTCATACTCAAGTTAATGCAACGGATTTGCGGAAGCTGAGGTATCCAACAAAGCATGAACTAGAGGCTCTAGGAGTCAAGGTTGGGAATCAGCCATTGAGTCAAGACGAGATTGACAGATTAGTTGAGGAAGGTCTGGTGCGAATGGCAGATGAAGGGAATACAATTGGTCCTATTCGTGTGAAGAAAAGAATTGACGAGGCCATCGAGATACTCAAGGCTTTGGGGTTGCCCCGCAATCAAGTTAATGAGAGGTCCGCACTGACCCTACTCGCGCTACTTGATATGAAACCAGATACGCCTTGGTCACAGGCTTCGCCTGCTTTACGGGGCATTACAGAGATGATGGCTTTTTTCAAGGAACACTACGGAAAGGAGTATGCACCTAATACCCGGGAGACTGTGCGTCGTTTCACCGTTCATCAGTTCATCCAGGCGCGGCTGGTAGTGCAGAATCCTGATGATCCGGACAGGCCTACCAATAGTCCGAACAATAGATATCAGGTCGACCCGATGCTTCTCAACGTGCTACGGGCGTACGGTACAGCTGAGTGGACCTGTAGATTAAAGGAATATCTAGCTTCAGTAGGCACGCTGAGAGATAAGTATGCCAGGAGACGGAACATGCGGAAGGTGCCAGTACGACTTAAGCCGGGAAGGACATTAGAACTCTCGCCTGGCGGACAGAACGAGCTAATAAAGCAGGTCATTGAGGAGTTCTGCCCACGTTTTACCCCTGGTGCCGATGTCATCTATGTCGGAGATACTGCGCGAAAATGGGCCTATTTTGATCCTACGATCCTTGCAGATCTTGGTGTGATTGTTAGCGAACATGGCAAGATGCCTGATGTTGTCGTTTATCTTAGAGACAGGAATTGGCTAGTACTGATAGAGGCGTGCAGCAGCCACGGTCCTGTCGATCATAAACGCCATGTTGAGCTTAAGGAGATATTCGGAACTGCAAAGGCAGGACTAGTGTTTGTTACGGTGTTCCCTGATTCCCATGTGCTTGCGAAATACCTGAGGCATATTGCATGGGAAACCGAAGTATGGATAGCGGAAAACCCCGATCATCTCATTCACTTTAATGGGGAGCGTTTCTTAGGTCCGTATGAATAGGAGTGAAGTTTGCGGATGGCCTTGTTCTTCGAAGTGCTCACAGATCTTGGGGTCAAGAGCAGCCGGACTTGCGGAACGAATTCCGAGAAGAGGCTATCCTGAGACAGAGTTCGATATTCGAGTGGCCCCACCGGAAAGGTTTGCGTCCGTCAAGGTGCTCAAGTCTGGAGTGACAGCCTAGGCAGAGCGCATCGAGGTGAATACCTAGGGAGATTCGTGTGCGGCCTATGAAGCGGAAGTGGGTATGTTGCTCATCGTGAGGACGCCTCGTCTTCAGCACCGACCTTGGGCGCCAGCCGGTACGCTTCTTGGCGGAAGGCATCATCTACAAGCTGTTACATCTAGAGATCCCATGCTATGAGCTTCCATTTTGGGTGCAGGTGTGGGCTCACCTTTCTGTGCTGATGCCAAGGGCAAACTCGCGCAGTTCGACTGTGTGGCGGCTACACACAACATCGCGCTCGCCACGGAATCTCAGGAAGTGAGTCGAAAGAGAGTGTTGAACTCGCGCGGTCGCTGGGGGCTCTATATGGGTGCGTGCAGGTCTGCACCCTCGCCCTAGGATACCTAGGATACAAGGACGGTCCGAATCCGTTCGTACCACCTCGGATGAGGGGCTTTGTGAACCAGGTCAGGTGGCACCGTTAAGGGGCAGAGGGGAGTGATTCTAGTGACCCCAAAGGAGGAATTCTCGACCGACCCCATCGGGGGAGTTTCAGACCGGCCTTGATACCCACGACGACATTGGCGGGATACGCAGGGCCGCCACTTGAGCCGCCAAGGCGGCCATCTCAGCGCGCCTGTAGTGACAAGCCCTCTAATGAACCTAGTCGCCATTTCCGGACTTATCCTCTTTTGAATCAGCTGTTTCAGGTCGTCACGTGTGTTTATCTGCTTGCCACCTCCGTTTTGGCAGCACAAGGTCTCGAACCACCAGGCACACGAGCGCCCGCAGCATCGGCGTCTTACGAGGTCTCTGAAACTCATCTTCTACAGCAAATCGAGGTTTTGGGGTGATCGTTGACCCGGAAATGCAGTAATGGAGCCATTTCCGTTTCTGAGGCGCGGAAAATGCGGTGCCACAGCTGCGGCGGCTAAGCCTTGACATGGCCGTATGGGCATGCCATAATTGGGGTGACAAGGAGGTAGCCCCATGTTCATCCGCAAGAAACGCGCCGGCAAATACGATTACCTCCAGGTGGTGGAAAACCACCGCGAAGGTAGTCACACCCGCCAACGAGTAGTTGCAACTCTCGGACGGCTTGACCGCCTCCAGGCTGATGGGGACATAGATACGCTCATGCGGTCCCTCGAACGCTTCTGCGCCCAGGTCAAGCTCCAGGAGGCCCACTCGCGGGGAGAGCTCAGAGCTTTGGGAGCATGGAGCATAGGGCCGGAGCTCATCTTCGGGAGGCTATGGGACCGGCTCAAGCTTCCGGCGATCATAGGGGAGCTATTGGAGGGGCGCAAGTTCGAGTTCGACGTGGAGAAGGCCATCTTCGTCACGGTGCTGCACCGTCTGTTCGAGGCAGGCTCTGACCGACAGGCGGCGCGCTGGATGACAGGGGTGTCCGTGGCTGGGGCGGAGGGGATACAGTTACACCATCTGTACCGTGCGATGCGCTGGCTGGGAGGGGTCAAGGACCGCGTCGAAGATGGCTTGTTCTTTTCTCATCAGGATCTGTTCACTGAGCTTTCGTTGGTATTCTTCGACACCACCAGCATCTACTTCGAGGGCAGGGGTGGGGAGACGCTCGGGCAGCTTGGGTGCTCCAAGGATCGCAGAGGCGACCACAAGCAGGTGGTTGTCGGAGCGCTCCTGACCCAGACAGGGAGGCCGATAAGCTGCGATGTTGCTCCTGGCAACCAGACGGACGTGACAGCCCTCTTGCCGATGGTGGACAGGGCCAGGGCCCGGTTTGGGCTCAAGAGGGTGTGCTGGGTGGCGGACCGGGGGATGTGCAGCAAGGATATCATCGAAGGGCTTGAAGAGCGGCAGATGGAGTATATCTTGGGTGTTCGGATGCGTGCAGTCAAAGAGGTGTGGGAAGAGGTTCTCTCGCGGGCTGGCCGGTATCGCGACGTCGATGACAACCTCAAGGTGAAGGAAGTCTGGGTCGGTGACAGACGTTACGTGCTGTGCTATAACCCCGAGGAGGCAGCGAAAGACAAGGCAGATAGAGAGGCCATCATTGAAGCTTTGCAGGAGGAGCTAGAGAGGAATCCCAAGGCGCTGGTGAGCAATCGTGGGTACCGCCGGTTTCTCAAGATAGACGGCAAGGCCATCAGCATAAACAAGGACAAGGTGGCCGAAGAGGAGCGTTTTGACGGGAGGTTCGTGCTCAGGACCAACACCACGTTACCAGCCGATGAGGTTGCACTGAGGTACAAGGAGCTTTGGATGGTAGAGGCGTTCTTCCGGGCAGCGAAGAGCCTTTTGGAGACAAGGCCGGTGTACCACAAGTATGATGACACTATCAGGGGCCATATCTTCTCGAGCTTCCTTGCGCTGCTCTTAAGGCACGAGCTCATGAGCTTGCTCGCACTTCGCGGAGAGAAGCCCGAATGGGCCGACATCGTGCGGGACCTTGCCGCGCTGCAGGAAGTCGAGGTAGAGCAGGATGGTCGTCGCTACCGCCTACGCTTGCCCCTTCAGGGGGTTTGTGGCAAGGTGTTCCAGGCCGTGGGGGTCGCGGTGCCCCCTCATGTGCGGGCGGTGTAGTGTGGTGCCAAGGCCCTTCCGTGTACACGCAAACGCCCACCACACGGGCACTGCACGAAGCCAACTGTAGAAGATGAGTGAAAAACCCGATCAATTGCAGGACGTTGTACCTACGGTGGGTTGGCAAGGGATCGATTCAGGGGGAATGCGGTGTGGGGTAAAGGACCCCCCTTATTGTTTTCTCCCTTTCAGCAGGTCGCTCGAG
>DUSX01000019.1 GCA_012842395.1 Bacillota bacterium | reverse complement strand
TTAGACCAACTCAGCCACCTCTCCGCAAAAGGTGGCGGAGAGAGTGAGATTCGAACTCACGGGGCAGGGGCTACCCGCCCACTCGCTTTCGAGGCGAGCGCTTTAGACCACTCAGCCATCTCTCCGCACGCTTCAGCAGTAGCCCGACGCCGTCGGTCCCACGGCGTCCGCGTCTGGCGGCTACGGTATTGGATTTGCGTCCCCAGGCTCGGCGATATCCAGGGCCGAGGAATCCACCGCATCCTCGAGCGCTCCCCTTGCCTTACACGCCGACCCAATCCCGGGGGTCTCCCTGGGAGGCTCTTCTGCAACCCACCACCAGCTCACTGCCGCCCACTACGAGCCACCCCGAAGGTCAGCGAAAAACTGCTGCAGCAACGCAGCGCATTCCTCTTGAAGGACCCCACCTGTAACCTCCAGGCGATGGTTCAGCGCCTCATGCTGCACGAGATTCGTCACGGAACCAGCCGCGCCAGCCTTCGGGTCGGGCGCACCATACACGAGCCTCTGGACTCTGGCAAGGACCAAGGCCCCCGCGCACATAGCGCACGGCTCGAGCGTAACGTAAATCGTCGCCCCGAGGAGTCGCCACGAGGCCAGGCGCGAGGCAGCCTCCCTGATAGCCAACATTTCTGCATGGGCCGTAGGGTCGTGGAGTTCCTCCTTGCGGTTATGGGCCCTCGCCACAACCTGGCCATCGGCTACGATGACCGCTCCCACAGGAACCTCGCCCTTCAGGTAGGCCTTCTTCGCCTCCAACAGGGCCCTGCGCATGAACATTTCGTCGTCCATGGAACGCGCGACCGCTCACCTGTTAACTATGATACCATTGTCGCCCGCCCGGGGCAAGCGGGTGACTCTTTTCCCTTTCACGAGCCCAACTCGCGCCAGGCCTCGGCGCCCTGCCTCGTGGCCAGTGTCATGACCTGAAAGAGGAGGATTGCTTCGTCAAGCCTCTTGCTCTGTGCCAGGACCTCATCTGAGGTTAGATCGCCACCGCAAGCCCCGATGCACTCGAGAAGCCTTTGTCGTAGGACCTCGATCTCCGCTCGAAGAGACCGGAGAGCGAGGCCAGCCGCCGCTTGATTCACTTCATTCACTCCTGCAGATCTGGGCCGGAAATGGGCAGAAAAATGGTGGCCCCGACACGAGTCGAACGTGCGACACGCGGTTTAGGAAACCGCTGCTCTATCCACTGAGCTACGGGGCCACCTGATACCTGCGCTGACACGCCACCAAGCCCGCCCTGGCGCTCGCGCGACAGCTTAACTTTTTGGTGCTTTCAAAGTGTGCCGCGTCATCGCGGCGGCTCCCCGTTGACCGGGGCCTTTACTGTCGAGTTATTTATACCACATGAGCGCTGGCGCTGTCAAGCAGGGCGGAGCAGCCAAAAGGTCGCGGCCAGGGCCCGGCTAGCCGCCGCGGACGACCGCCGCACCGTGACGCGCGGCCCGGCCGTGCCAGGACCGAACACTGGAGAGTAGGGGGCAGAGCGTTGTCGCAAACCGTGGAGACAAGACGGCGCAGGCCGGATCAGCGAAAAGGGGCGACTGCAACCCAGGCGCGAGACTGCAAGCGCGGCGATAGCTCTTGAATAGTCGGTGCGGTTGTGGTATCATACGTTGCGAGAAACAAGCAAAGATGCACGTGGATAGAGTTTCGCGCGCCTGTAGCTCAGCGGATCAGAGCATCTGACTACGGATCAGAGGGTCGGGGGTTCGAGTCCCTCCAGGCGCGCCAGCTATTTGGGGGTTTGGGTGAGCGGGCAGGTGCATTGTACAGGCAAAC